>CAYIWH010000007.1:0-32189 GCA_964367075.1 uncultured Candidatus Saccharibacteria bacterium
CTACCAATGCTGGCACCGCATGGGTATTACCGATGTATCTCATCTTGTTCATGTGGATAACAATGTTCGAAGTCGGACCTCGAACACAAACTTAAGTATCTAAAAAATAACAATTTTCCATTGCAAAATAAGGTCGTTTTCTGCTACGGCTGTTTTAGCTAAGGACTTTTACGATAAATGGATGTTTAAATCTAAATTTCGTGGTAGACGGTAAGCAAGCAGTAAGGGGCGTTCTATGGAACACCTGCTTTTTATACGCAAGAGATTTGCAATGCTATAATATAAAAATGAACAACAAAATTGAAATAACCACTAAAAATGCTTCCGAAACAAAAAAACTCGGTTCGCTTTTAGCAAAAACAATAATTGATGGAAGTCCGACTTCCATCAATTCAACGATTATTAGCTTGGAGGGAGACCTTGGCACAGGAAAAACTACTTTTACACAAGGATTTGCCGAAGGATTGGGAATTCGCGAAAAAATTCAAAGCCCAACATATGTAATTTTAAAGATTTATAATTTAACCGCCAGCGCTTCAAGGAAAAGAGCAAATGATATATTTACTAGTGATAAAAAAAATAAAATTTTATTGAAGCGAGCGAAGGCAAGTGGTAATAAGAAATTTATTCATATTGACGCATATCGTGTGGGACCAAAAGATTTTGTTATATTGGGTTGGAAAAATTTTATCAAAAATCCAAATAATATTATTATGGTGGAGTGGGGGGATAGAATAAAAAAAATATTACCAAAAAACACCACTCATATTTTATTTTCACATCAAAAATGTGATGAGCGAAAAATAAAATTTTTCAATGAAACAAAATAAAGAACAAATTCTGCTTCTTTTGGATACTCACGCGCTTATTCATAGAGCATATCACGCTCTGCCTCCTTTTCGATCAAAAAGCGGCGAGCCTACAGGCGCGCTTTATGGTCTTTCTTCGATGTTTTTAAAAGCGCTCAATGATTTTAAGCCGGACTATGTGGTGGCTGCGTTTGATAGGCCAGAGCCAACATTTAGGCACATTGCATTTAAGACTTACAAAGCACAGCGCCCAAAGGCGGATGATGATCTTATTGCTCAATTAAAGCGCGCACACGATATTCTCCTGGCTTTTGGGGTACCAATTTTAGATGCCGCTGGGTTTGAGGCAGATGATATTTTGGGAACAATCGTGGAACAGGCAGATAAAATAAAAAATTTAAAAATAATTATTGTTTCTGGCGACGCTGATACTTTTCAGTTGGTTGATGATGATCACATTGTTGTTTATACAATGCACAAGGGAATTCAAGATACGGTGATTTACGACCAAAAACAAGTGGAGGAAAGATATGGTTTTTTGCCAAAACAATTAATTGATTACAAGGGGCTTCGTGGAGATGCTTCTGATAATATTGCCGGCGTGCCGGGTATCGGAGAAAAAACAGCCACAAAGCTTATTAAATACTTTGGTACATTAGAAAATTTGTACAAAACAATTGAACAAAAAGATTTTGCTTCTCCTTCATTTTTGAAACCGAGAATTCTGGAATTGTTAATGATACACAAAAAAGATGCTTTATTTTCAAAAACTTTGGCTACAATACGGCGCGATGCGCCGGTACAATTTAATCTACCAAAACATCCATTCGTATTTGATATAGAAGGAGCTAAAAAAATATTTATAAAACTTGGCTTTGTCGCGCTATTAAGGCGATTGACATCCAGAGAGCCCATAACTCCAATAAAAACAGCTATAAATAAAAGAGAAGCGACCGCCTTGACTCGCGCCGAGCGAGGCGAACAGGCGAGCCTCTTGTTTTCAAACAATATGCTATCAGGGAAACAACAAAAAAAGAATATAGATATTGTTTCTGCGTGGAAAAATAAAAAAGATTTTTGGAAGGAACTACAAGTAATGGACAATCTTTATTTTTATAAAGACGCTGAAAACATATATATGATAGGAGATGAAAAAACATGGAATCTTGAGTATGAAATTTTTAGCGCACAAAAAGAGTGGCCACCTATTCTTGGATCAAAATTTTTTATTTTCCCATTTGCCAAAGAATTCATTAAAATTTTACAAAAAAATAAATTACCTATGCCAAAGCGATATTTTGATTGCGCGTTGGCGTTTTGGGTTTCTGACAGCACATTTCGCGGAGATTCAATAGAAGAACTTTTTCATCACGCAATCGGAGAGTCGGCCACAACAGATTTTTATAATGTTCTTATGAGGCTTCCAGATATTCATAAAAAAGCCTCCGAACTACTTAAAAAAAAGAACATAGAGGCAGTATATTCTGAAATAGAAATTCCATTGATTCCTGTTTTATCTACGATGGAGATCCTCGGTATCGCCGTAGACAAGTCCTTTTTAGAGAAATTCAAAAAAGAGACGTCATTTTTTCGCGAGAAACTGAAAAAAAATATTTATGCTATTTCCGGTTCCCACTTCAATATTGATTCCCCGGCGCAAGTGGGAGATATTCTGGTAAATAAATTAAATATTGTCCAAACAAATAAAAAAGGAACGTCAACAAAATGGAAGCTTACCAGTACAGGCAAAATCTCTACACGAGAAAGCGAGCTTGTAAAATTACAGGACGAGTATCCGATTATAAAATTGATATTGGAATATAGAGAATTATCAAAAATTTTGACTACATATATTGAGCCTCTGTTGGAGCTTTCAAAAATTGACGGAAGAATTCACACGACATTTAATCAAGAAGGAACTGTCACTGGCAGATTGTCATCCGACTCTCCCAATTTGCAAAACATCCCGATTCGTAGCGATTTCAGCGCCAGAATTCGCAATGCCTTTGTATCTTCTCATGGTTTTACGCTCGTATCATTTGATTACGCGCAGATAGAGTTAAAAATTTTAGCTTCACTGGCGAACGACACAAAAATGATAAACGCATTTAAAAATGGCATAGATATTCATCTACTTACAGCGGCAGAAATAAATAATATTGCCTTGGACAAGGTGACGCAAAAAATGCGAAGCGCCGCAAAAGCAATAAATTTCGGAATTATTTATGGAATGGGCATACGACAGCTGGCTCAAAATACAGGCATGACACAAGATGAGGCATCAAAATTTTATAAAGAATATTTTGATGACTTTCCGAAGATCAGAGGATATATAGATGAAGTAAAAAAATTTGTTCACAAAAATGGTTTTGTTTCTACTTTATATGGACGCAGGCGATTTTTTGATTTGCAAAACACTCAAGGAAATAGATTTTTGGAAGCAGAAATGGAACGCATGGCAGTAAACGCAATTATTCAAGGAACAGATTCCGATATTATGAAACAGGCCATGATTGCTGTTTACAACAAATTTGATTCGCAGACAGTGAGGCCGCTTTTACAAATTCACGATGAGATGATCTACGAAATTTCTGACAATGTCGTTAATGGCGTCATTTTTCAGATAAAAAGAATAATGGAAAATATTTCTATTATTGAAGCCCCGCTTAGTGTTGAGGTAAAAATCGGGAAGCGCTGGAGCGAACTTAAATCAATAAGAGATACCACAAATCAATGATATTAACATGCTCAAGCTCGCTATTTGTGCTAAAATTGACAGTATATTATAATATCAATATATGGCAGAACAGAATGCAAATACACAAAAAGTTCTTATTATTGAGGACGACAAGTTTCTTCGGGATCTTATTCAACAAAAGCTAAACAAAGAAGGCTTTTTGACCGTGGTTGCTAGCGATGGAGAAGAAGGGGTACGCGTTGCTCAATCGGAGGTTCCGCACCTTGTATTGCTTGATCTTATTTTACCAGGCATTGATGGGTTCGAGGTATTAAAACAACTCAAAGGAGATCAAAAAACATCATCCATTCCCGTTATTGTACTATCGAATCTAGGACAAAAAGAAGACATGGAGCGAACCCTAAAAAATGGGGCAGAAGATTTTATGGTGAAAGCACACTTTACACCAAACGAAATTGTTACAAAAGTACGAGCCACGCTCAAGGCAAAATATTTTTAAAAAAGGATGGTTTATTTACTTTTTGGAGAAAATTCATACCGAGCATTTCAAAAGATCGCGGATATAAAATCCGCGTTTTATAAAAAAGGCGGGAAGAATTTAGCTGTTGTTGAAATGAGCGGGTATGATGCATCTATGGAAGAAATATTAGAATCTATTGGAGCCGGCAATTTATTTGCAACACGCCGACTTATTGTTTTAAAGCGTGCTATCGAAACGCATCCGCGCCTTATTAATTTCATCGAAGAAAATAAAAAAGAACTTATGGCGCCAAATGACGTTTTTATATTTTGGGAACGCAATTTTTCAAATAACAACAAGGCTCTGTTATTATTTAAAAAAATTGCAGAAAAAATCGAAGAAACAAATATAAGATCGTTTAATGAATTAGATCTATGGTTTCGAAAAGAAGCTGACGCGAGAGAAATTCAAACAAGCTCGCAACAGCGCAAAACAATGATTGAAAAGCAATCTATTTTATATGGCGAAGCATCAGAATGGGCGCTTTTACAGGAGCTTGAAAAAATAACGCTTGGTGGAGAAAAAAACGCGGGTACTAATCAAAAGCAAATTCAAACAACTAACAATCTTATTTTTTCATTTGTTGACAGAATTTTTGGCAATAAATTTTCACGCGCTCTTATTGTATTTCGCCAATCTAAACAAGAGGGCATTGGCGAGGCTGATTTGTTCCGAATGTTTTTATGGAAATTAAAAAACATTTTTATTGTAAAAAACGGAGAAACAAAAAAATTAAATTCGTACGTGGCGCAAAAAACATCCGTTGACGCGGTGCAATTTGACGACAAAAATATTTTAGACGCGTTTTGGGAAGGGATATTGACTGACTCCGCGCTCAAGCGCGATAACAAAAACACCGACGAACATATCGAAAGTTATATTCTCTCAATGAAAAATCCAAAGTAAAATATTTATTGCTTCCCGGCGAGTTTTGCGAGGCGAGATTTCATCCTAGAGGCTTTGTTTTTTTGAATGAGGTGTTTTTTAGCCGCCTTGTCTATTGTCTTGTATGCCGAAGAAAGAGCTTTTTTTGAGTCCTCTATATTTTTTGCAACAACAAATTTTTGTACTGTTTTTACCGCAATACGCACAGCGTCTTTCCATTTTCGATTTCTTGCTTCTCTGCTTTTGGCTTGTCGCAAAGCCTTTTTAGCTGATTTGATGATTGGCATATATGACAATAAGATTATCAGTTTTTTGTTTGTTCGTCAATAGTTTTGATTACATCTCTCAATTCGGCGGCTTTTTCAAAATTTAGTTCTTTGGCGGCTATAAGCATTTCTTGTGTCAATTCTTTAATCAAAAGTTCGCGATGTTTTTTGTCTTTCTGGTTTATACGTCCGATATCAAATATGGTGTCGGATGTCTTTTGTCTCGAATCGGCAATTCCAAAAATATTTTCGTTGATTTCTCGCGTGATTTGTTTTGGTGTAATTTTATGTTCTACATTATATTTGTGTTGTATTTTTCGTCTTCGTTCTGTCTCATAAATTGCATTTTTCATTGAGCCGGTTATTTTGTCTGCATACATAAGTACTGTGCCATCGGTGTGGCGGGTTGCACGACCGATTGTTTGCACAAGTGTTTGTTCGTTTCTCAAAAATCCTTCTTTGTCCGCGTCCAAAATAATGACCAAAGACGCTTCCGGCAGATCCAACCCCTCGCGAAGCAAATTGATGCCCACAATGACATCATATGTGCCCTTACGAAGATCTGTTAAAATTTTTGTGCGCTCCATAGTTTTTATATCAGAGTGCAGATATTCTGTTTTTATTCCATGCTCTTTTAAATATTCTGCCAAATCTTCTGCCATTCTTTTTGTAAGTGTTGTAATAAGTACGCGTTCTTTTTTTTCGACTCGTTTTTCTACTTCTTTGATGACATTCTTCATTTGTTCATTAGAACTTGATCGTATTTCTATATGCGGGTCTAAAAGTCCGGTTGGGCGGATGATTTGTTCTACAATCGCTGATTTTTTGCTCAATTCTAATTCATATTCTGCTGGAGTGGCGGAAACATAAACCACTTGCCCGATTTTTTTTTGAAATTCATCAAATTTAAGCGGGCGATTATCCAACGCCGATGGAAGCCGAAATCCATAATCAATGAGCGTTTGTTTTCGCGCGCGATCGCCTGCGTACATTCCGCGAATTTGTGGCAGAGACATATGCGACTCATCAATTATCGTAATAAAATCTTTAGGCAAATAGTCCAATAATGTTGCCGGTGGTTCTCCTGCAGAGCGAAATGATAATTGTCTAGAATAATTTTCAATGCCGTGCGTGTAACCAACTTCGCGAAGCATTTTTAAATCAAAACCAGTTCTTTGTTTTATTCTTTCAGCTTCAAGAACCCTTCCTTGTTTTTTTAAATTGGCAAGATGCGTTTTTAATTCAAATTCAATATTTGAAAGCGCAAGCTCTAATTTGTCTTGCGGGGTGATAAAGTGTTTTGCCGGAAATATTCTGACTGTCTCAATGACCTCTTTTTTTTCAATTGGATTTCCGAAAAGAGAAAATGGTTCTATTGTAATATGGTCAACGGTGTTGCCATCCCACTCTATTTTTATAATTTCATTTCCAGCAGGAGCGACAATTTCTACTATTTCTCCTTGCGCGCGAAATGTTCCCGCGCGCTTGTCATAATTATTTCTTTCATATTGCATCTCAACAAGGTTTTTTAAAAATGTTCTCTGGGATATTTTCGCGCTCTTTTTAATTTCCAGCGCCGCTTTAGAATATTCAACTGGGTCTCCAATGCCATAAATACAGGATACTGACGCGACAATGATAAAATCGTGGCGTGTTAAAGCGGTTGTGGTGGTCGCATGGCGCATTGCGTCTATATAGTCATTTATTTTTGCGTCCTTCTCGATGTATGTGTCGGTCTGTGGTATATATGCCTCCGGCTGGTAGTAGTCGTAGTAGGATACAAAATAATGCACGGCATTTTTTGGAAAAAATGTTTTAAATTCCTGATAGAGTTGGGATGCGAGTGTTTTGTTGTGGGAGATGACGAGCGCGGGGCGCCCGATATTTGCTATTACGTTTGCCATAGTAAATGTTTTGCCAGAACCAGTAACACCCAAAAGTGTTTGATGTTTATTTCCTCCCTCAATAAGCCGAGTCAATTTTTCAATCGCTTTTGGCTGATCTCCGGTCGGCTGATATGGTTTGTGGAGTGAAAATAAAGACATATTTTAGTGTAACACTATATTATGTGGCGTGCTGTTTTACAAGAAAATGCATATAACAATAATTTGACTTTAAAGCTGGGTATGATATTCTGATCTTAAGGGGTGTAAGCTTCACCCAATCGCCTAATAAGCGAAAGGGCCTAGCCACCGCGGATGGCGAAGGATGAGACTACAGCCACGCGCAAAGCGTGTGGCAAAGTAGCAAAGAGGAGGCCTCTCCCCCCACCGACTTGAAGGGTTCCAAACGGGACCCTTCTTTTTTTGTTGTCAAACAAATATTAATGTAAGATAAAACAATGATAGGGCATATTGAAGGGAAGATTATTTTTAAAGGGGAGAGGCATGTGGTGGTAAATGCCAATGGAGTTGGATATAAAATATTTTTACCACTTTCCGCGCTCAAGACATCAGTCATAGGGAATACCGGAAGCTTTTGGACGCATTTGCATGTGCGAGAAGACGCGATGGATCTATTTGGATTTTTACATCCAAGTGAATTGGAGTTTTTTGAAATGCTGATTGGGATATCTGGAATTGGTCCAAGATCTGCTTTGGGAGTGATGGCTTTGGCTCCTGTTGATACGATAAAGAAGGCGATTGCCGCTGGAGACACATCGTACCTCACAAAAGTGTCCGGCATCGGAAGAAAAACTGCGGAAAAAATTGTCTTAGAATTAAAAGAAAAAATGGGATTTGGGAAGACGGCTTATGGCGGAGAAGATCTACAATACGATACGGATATTTTAGACGCGCTTGTCGCTTTGGGATATTCCATGATGCAGGCACGCGATGTGCTTGGACATATTCCAGCATCCTTACAAGGCCGCGAAGCGCGCCTCAAAGAAGCATTAAAAATGTTGGGGAAGAAATAAATTTGTTCAACAAATGAAAATAATAAAAGTGCAGCTTGGGAAAAGAAGCTACCCGATTGTTATAGGTAAGGGAATTATAAAATCGTTTAGTTTTAAAAAATTAAAAGCAAGTAAATTTGTTATTATTACCGATACAAGCGTAGATAACCTTTTCGCCAAAAAATTAGAAAATTATTTAAAACGATCAGGCTTTTTGGTGGACAAGATCGTAATTCCTGTTGGAGAAAAATCTAAAACATGGAATGTTGTAGGCAATATAATCAAACAATTGGCCAAAAACAAAACTCAAAAAGACGCACTAATTATTTCTTTGGGTGGAGGAGTTGTTGGGGATATTTCGGGGTTCGCGGCATCCATATATAAAAGAGGCATTCGATATATTCATATACCGACAACCTTGCTTGCGGGGGTTGATAGTAGTATTGGTGGCAAGACAGGAGTGAATTTACAGGAAGGAAAAAATTTGGTCGGCACGATATATCAACCTACGGTCGTGTTGATTGATACGGAATATTTAAAAAATCTTCCGGAAAAAGACATTCAAAATGGGCTCGCAGAAGTTATTAAGCATGCTGTTATCACTGACAAGAACCTTTTTGGATATTTAGAAAAAAATATTTTACGGCGAGACCACGATTTTTTTGAACATATTATTACAAAATCAGTAGAGATAAAGGCAAAAATTGTATCAAACGACGAGTTTGAAGCAGAGGGCAGAAAGATTTTGAATTTTGGGCATACTATTGGGCACTCAATTGAGATGCTATCTAATCATAAAGTTTCGCACGGCGAAGCGGTGGCAATAGGCATGATTTACGAAACAAAAATCTCACAAAAACTTGGAATTATGAGCGAACAAGATGTAGAAAGGCTGGAATCGCTTCTTAAGTTTGTGGGCTTGCCAACAAAATATTCATTTACAAAAAACAACATTGATAAAGCCATCGCTATAATGAAACAAGACAAAAAATCAAAAAATGATAAATTATATTTTGTGTTTTCCAGCAAGATCGGTAGCATAAAAAGAAATGGAAATATTGTGTCATTCCCAGTGAGTGAATTTATAGTAAAAAATAGTATTTTACAACAAGACATAAAAAGACTCGCGAAGAAATAAAAAAGCCCAAAAGGGCTTAGTCGTACATAATTCTGAGCCAGAATAGATTTTCACATTTGATACTACAAAGATCGGCGCCTGTGTGATGTAAATAAAGAACTTTTTTAACTTTTTTGCCACAAACATCGCATGTGGTGTTTTTTTGTTTGAATTGAACTGCGATTCCTTTTCTTTTCATTTCTTCGCATTGAGCGCATTTTTCAGTCATGTAAATCAACCTCCAATAAACATCTGTCTAAAAAGATAGCAAAACAGGCAAAAATAAGCAATAATAGAAAAATGATTGATTCTCTAACAAATTTTGGCAAAAAAATAATCCCAAAATCAATATTTGAATTTTTCCAACCAATGTATCACTGGTTTTTGGCGTGTGGCGCAGCTTTGTGGTACGGATTTCCATCTAGAAAACTCTATATGATCGGAGTAACTGGAACAAATGGCAAATCAACGGTTGTTGACTTGCTACATGCAATATTATCCGAGGCCGGCGAATCGGTGGCATCGGCATCTTCAATTCGTTTTAGAATAAACAACAAAGAAGAAACAAATACGCTTAAGATGACAATGCCGGGGCGATTTAAAATGCAAAAATTTTTGCACGATGCTGTGCGCGAAAGATGTAAATATACCATACTTGAAGTTACATCGGAAGGCATCAAGCAATTTCGCCACAAAGGAATTAGATTTTCTTTGGCGGTTTTAACAAATGTAACTCCTGAACATATTGAATCACACGGAAGCTTTGAAGAATATCGCGCCACAAAAGCAAAGCTTTTTTATCATACGCCAAATCATATTTTAAATGGCGATGACGCGAACATTACATATTTTTTAAATATTCCAGCAAAAAATAGAATTATTTATACAAAGAGCGATTTTCCGCCTGATTGGAAATCAAAATTACTCGGTGATTTTAACAAAGAAAACATTGTAGCCGCTTATCAGGCCGCGCGATTGCTGGGAATAAATCCGGAAAAAATTAAATTGGCGGTTGAAAAGTTCAATGGTGTCCCGGGAAGGCTTGAATTTATACAGCACGAGCCATTTACTGTTGTTGTGGATTATGCTCATACTCCTGATGCTTTGGAAAAGGTGTATAAAACACTTCGATCAACTTACTTAGTAACTAAGTCACTAAGTAACACAAATGATATGATTTCTGGTCGGCTGATTTGTGTGCTTGGCGCCGCCGGAGGTGGACGCGACAAATGGAAACGCCCAGAAATGGGGAAAATTGCGGCGATATATTGCGATGAAATTATACTTACAAACGAAGATTCGTATGATGAAGACCCACTTTCTATTATTAAAGAAATTGAAAGCGGGTTTTCGCAACTACCAACTACCAACTATCAACTATCAACTATTCTTGATCGCAAAGAGGCTATTGCCAAAGCGATCGCAAGCACGAAAACCGGCGATGTTGTTATTATCACCGGCAAAGGATGCGAGCCTTGGCTTATGGGTCCAAACGGCACAAAAACAGCGTGGGATGATAGAAAAATCGCACGAGATGTGTTAAAGTAATATTATTAAAAGTTAATTATAAAAATATCATGGAAGACAAAACAGAGTCAAAATGCGAGTGGGTGAGGGATATGTGTGGGCACGGGCTAGTGGCAAAAATGCTCGCAATATTTCTTATTATAGTATCGATATTTTATATTGTAAAAATCAAAAATGAGTATCGCGGATACAATCGCACACAGCCAGCGACAACAATTAGCGTATCTGGTGAGGGCAAAGAATTTATAAAACCGGATATCGCGACTATTAGCGTTGGTGTAATAAAGCAAAATGTTGATTTGTTGAAAGCGCAAAAAGAAGCCGCCGATGTGATAGATAAAGTGTTGGCGGTACTCAAAGACAAGGGGGTCGCCGACAAAGATCAGAAAACAACATCGTTTAATATTTACCCTCAATATGATTATCGTGATGGAGTTCAAAAATTCCGCGCGTACGAAGTTCGCCAAACATTGGAGGTAAAAATTCGCGACCTTTCAAAGGTGGGAGAGATTTTGGGTGGGGTTGCCGGTGCTGGCGCCAATGAAGTTGGATCACTAAATTTTACCGTAGACAATCCAAAGGCAATGCAAGAAAAAGCACGAGCCGCCGCGATTGAAGAGGCAAAAACAAAAGCAAAAACGCTATCTCGTGATTTAGGTGTGCGATTAGTAAAGATTGCAAGTTACTCGGAGTCAGGTGGCGCTCAACCACCACCGATATTTTACGAAAAAGCAATGTATGGTATGGGAGTTGGCGGCGGGAGCGATGTCTCTATCCCAACAGGAGAAAATGAAGTGAGAATAAATGTGACAATTACATACGAGATTAAATAATTATGTTTCGTGTTATTTATCCTAATCGCTACTTTTTCTGGGCAATCGCGCTTCTTGTTATCTTTGGGATTGCCATGTGGGGCGCGGTAGAACGTTTTGGAATTGAACAAGAATTTGAATTTTTCCACGCGAACACCATAACAGCTCCTCGTAATAAGATAACCATTGGCGATGGTCATGTAGGATCACCAATTGCCGTTTGGTTACCATCGGGATTTGCTGGGGATCAAGGTGCAATTTCCGATTCTAATGATATGTTTTTTAGCAAAGCAGGGCAGAGTGGATATGGATTGAGAGTTGCATTATTAAAATTAGGCGACAAAGAAAATTTTGAATATGTAATACTCCGCGATTACTACGGATTTGATAATAATAACCCTAGAACATTTCAGGGCTACATAAAAAGTTCAGTATATCCACCTACGGTTAAAACCATAAGCATTGTCGGATTAAATGGGTATTATGTTAATCAAGAAACAGAAGCAGGCAGTAGCGATAGCATTTTTCTCGAAGACAGATTAAAAAAACGAGTTATAATAATTGAAGCATCTCCGTTGGGTGCAAAACAATTTGTTGATATAAAAGAATTTTTTGAAATAGCACACAGCTTAAGGCTTTAATAAATGACTCTTTATCTAATTCTCCACAATGTCCGCAGTCTTTACAATGTCGGTTCGATATTTGGGGCGACGCATTGTTTGCATTTAAATCGATTTTTGATATGATAGAAATATGAAAAAGACGGAATTTCAACATCGAGGAGCGCAGTTACCGGTTTTTATTGAGCGGGATATAGATGGATGGTATGTTATCGAATGCCCTATTTTTCGTGGTTGTTTTACTCAAGGCAAAACTATTGATGAGGCTTTGCACAATATTCGTGAAGTGATCGATTTGGTTTTAGAAGAAAAAGAGAATAGAGACATTCTCAAAAGTTATAAGCCGCGCGAGATGAGCTTGCATACCATTACGGTTTAATGTTTTTTGATTGAATTACTTTAAAATAGAGATAATACAGAAAACAAATGTTCCGTTTAATCTTTCCAAATCGTTATCTTGTTTGGACAATCGCACTAATTTTTATAATGGCGCTTCTTTTATTGGGCACTATTGAACGATTCAAAATTGATGAAGAGATTTCAATGCAAGAAATTGTTGCTTCGTCAACGATTTCTCACAATTCCACAGCGGGCTGGAAAACATATCGGAACGAAAAATATGGGTTTGAAGTGAAGTATCCACCTGATTGGAATCCCAAAGTTTTTTTTGAGAACACAAAAGATGAATTTATATTGTTTGAGCGACCAACGAAAGAGAACACGGCTCTATTCGGACCTGAGGATTTTATACTAGATAAAACAGCAATTCGTATTCAGGAATATAAAAAAGACCCATCAATTTCTCTTTTGAATTTTAGTAGCGGATTTGTATCAAACCTACCTGATGTGAAAAGAAACCTAAGCACCTTTCTTAGCTTTTCTGCTGTATATATACCAATTGATAATCACGGTGACTACAATTTTAGCAAGGTATTGGTTGAATATAATCCATTGCGAGTTATTGAAATTATGAGCTGGTCAGGACCGGAATCGCGGCACATTGTTGATGCCGTATTTAAAATTTTTCTTTCCACATTTAGGTTCATCAGGTAGGATCAAATAATGACTATTTACCTTATTCTCCACAACATCCGCAGTCTTCATAATGTTGGCTCTATTTTTCGTACAGCCGATGGTGCTGGTATAAGTAAGATTTATTTGACTGGTTATACGCCCAGCCCATACGATTTTTTTGGCAAAAAATTGCGAAATGATTTTGCAAAAACCGCGCTTGGCGCGGAAAAATTTGTTGAGTGGGAGCAAAGAAAAAACATCTCAAATGTTATTGTGCAACTAAAAAAAGAAAACACATTTGTGTTTGCGTTAGAACAACATTCTACAGCCACTGCATATAATAAAGCCACTATCATAAATGATAGTGGCTTGCGAAAGAAAAAAGGCAAAAAAAGTATCGCGCTTATTGTAGGTAATGAAGTACGCGGGCTTTCGCCAACAATTTTAAAAAAAGCCGACGCAATTATTGAAATTCCTATGCATGGAAAAAAGGAGTCTCTTAATGTATCGGTGGCCACAGGCATTGCTCTATATGCTCTTATAGAGTCAGATTAAATCGCTTTGTGATATAATCAAGGAAGCGAAATATGAAGAAAATTATTTTATATTGCTTGATATTATTGACAGTTCTTGTTGGCACATTAATTCTTTTTCAGGTGATCAATAATAAGCAAAACCAAAGAACTTTATCGGATTCAAATTATACTATGGGAGAGAAGATAACATTTACAACAAAAGATGGTGTCAACATAGTTGGCAATTATTATTCTGCTTCTAGCACAAAGGGAATAGTGCTTTTGCATATGATGCCAGCTACCAAAGAAAGCTGGGTGTCATTTGTTACAAAATTACAAAGCGCAGGGTTTAAAGTTCTTGCCATTGATTTGCGTGGGCACGGGGAATCAATAGAATATCGAGTTGATGACAACATTGCAATGCCACAACATTTGGATTACACGAAATTTTCTGATGCACAACATCAAGCAAGCATACAAGATGTTGAGTCGGCTGTAGAATTTTTAAAAACGAAAGGAGTAACAGAAATTAATTTGGGTGGTGCGTCTATTGGCGCGAATCTGTCTTTGCAATTGGGCGCGGAACACACGGAAATAAAAAAAGTTATTTTGCTTTCTCCCGGATTTGATTACCGTGGTATAAAAACCGAAAACTATTCAAAAGCCTTAAAACCAAATCAAGCCGTATTTTTTGTCTCAGACGAAAACGATATGAGAAGTTATAGTGGCTCTGCCGCAACAATGTCGCAACAATTGTATAATATTACGCCTGCCAAAAAAGAAATAAGAATATTCAAGGGCGCAGGACATGGTACTGATATATTTGCTGCTCATCCAGAGCTTGAAGACGAATTAATTCAATGGCTGTTAAAATAATACATTTTCCGGTAATATATGAATATGAAAGAACAGCCAGATCTTTTTCCAGAAGACGCGGAAAAAGCTGAAAAATTAAAAAAAAACTGATATGCTTTATAAACTAAAAAAGCGCCACAAAAGCACGCAGGCTATTCGCGAGGGAAGAAGATTGATACGCAGGCTCAAGGACAAATCTAGTAAGGAGTCCAATAAACCAAATTCTGTTATTATTAGATCAAGCTATAAATAAATTATGTGTTATTTTCAAACAATAACCGGTTGTCTAAATTTGTTTCCACAATTTCTTAATTATGGTCTTTACGGCCCGCTTTTATTGAGAGTTGGACTTGCGGCGGTATTTATTGTCCACGGATATCCAAAATTATTTGGCGGACTAGAAAGTACTGCTCAATTTTTTGAATCAATTGGTATTAAGCCAGGAAAGTTTTGGGCGCTGGTAGTGGGCCTAGTAGAGCTTGTTGGCGGAATTTTATTGTTAGTTGGTCTTTTTGTTCAACTAGTTGCGATGTTGCTTGTGATTAATATGATTGTCGCGATATGGAAAGTAAAATTCAAGGTTGGATTTTCTTCGCCAGCTGGCGGAGGCTGGGAATTTGATTTTGTACTATTGATTATGGCGCTGACCCTTCTCCTTCTCGGCGGCGGCGCGTATTCTATTGACTTACCACTATAATCTTTTAATTTAAATTCTTTTGTGGTACAACAGACATTATGAAGTCAGGGGATATTGTATTTGATATTGAAACGCAAAAATCGTTCGATGAAGTAGGCGGACGGGATTTTTTTGATAAACTTGGCGTGTCTGTTATCGCCGCTTATATTTATGGCGGTGACAAATATATTGCTTATGAAGAGCATGAGATTCCAGAATTTGAAAAACTTCTCAAATCTGTTGTATCGAACGGCAGACGAGTAATTGGTTTTAACATTCATAATTTTGATATTCCTGTTTTACAGCCATATATTTCGTGGAATTTAAAAGAGCTCCCAACGCTTGACTTAATGGATGATGTAGAAAAATCGGCCGGATTTCGCATTTCGCTGGACAATTTGTGCACAGAAACATTGGGTGCCAAAAAATCAGCCGACGGCATGCAGGCTCTTCGGTGGTATAAAGAAGGGAAAATAGATGAAATAAAAAAATATTGCATCAAAGATGTGGAGCTTACAAAGGCCTTATATGAATACGGCGCGAAAAACGGTAAAGTAACGTTTTTTTCACGCGACTCAAGAAGTCGCGTAGCATTGCCGGTGAGATGGGGGATGGAGACGACCGTCAATGTTCGCTCAATTCTTAAAGACGGCTTTGATAAACGCAAAAGCGTGGAAATAGAATATGTGTCGCGCGATGTTCAAGACGACGGAGAATTAGTGCCCGCGAGAGTTGTGGACATACATAAAATTTTAAATGACACCTTTGAAGGATATTGTCATCTTCGTCAGGCAAAGCGAATTTTTAAAATTGACAGAGTAACTTCGGCTCGCCTTACCGATAATTCTTATAAAATGGTTCAAGATATACAAACAAGTTTATTGTGAACACAGAACAAACAAAATTTTTTAATATTGTTGGCCGCTCTTTCAGCCTAGATGAAGTTGTAGACGAGATAAATGATTTTGTGAAAAAAGCGCCTACGCGCGAATATAAAATTATTGTTGGTACCGATTCGTCTCCGCGTGAAATTGTAAAATTTGCTACCGCAGTAACTATTTGGAGAGTTGGCAATGGCGGTATTCATTTTTGGACCAGCTCCGCAGAAAAAGGATATAAAAATCTACGAAATAGGATCTCGCGTGAAACCATGAGATCAATAATATTGGCTCAAGAATTAAGGGGACGACTCAAAGAGTCTTTGGGTGATGAATTTTTTTGGAATGATCAGATTCATATTGATGTGGGAGAAAATGGCCCGACAAGAGATTTAATTGACGCAATGGTCGGCATGGTCAAAGGATACGGCTTTGATGCTGTTATCAAGCCGTATTCTTTCGGCGCATCTATAGTGGCCGACAGGCATACTTAGTAACTAAGTTACTAAGTGATTATATTTGGTCCTCGTAGTTCAATGGATAGAATATCTCCCTCCGAAGGAGGTGATCCCAGTTCGACTCTGGGCGAGGGCAAAAATATGCTATTATAATGAAAGTAGATAATTATAAGCTAATAATATTTAGCATGGATAAAAAAGTGTCAAAAATAATCGTGGATAGGAATCTTTGTATAGGAGCGGCTAGTTGTGTGATCGCGGCATGTGATGTATTTGAATTGGATGCGGAAAACAAAGCAGTTATTAAACTTAAAAACAACATAAAAAATTCAGGTCCTGCGGAGCGCCCAAATCTTGAAGGTGATGCCGTGAAAGACGCGGATATTGTGGCCGCGGCGCAATCGTGTCCAACAAAAGCAATAACCTTGATTGCGGAAGACGGAAGCAATATATATCCATAAATTTAAATCTTACTCATTAAATACATTATTTGTGCAAGAAAATATTAAATATTTAATTGTAGGGGGAGGGGTTGCAGGTACCACGGCGGCAGAAATCATTCGCAGTGTTGATAAAGACGGCAGTATCGCGATCGTTTCGGACGAACTGTACAGGCTTTATTCGAGAATAATGCTTTCGAAGCCGAATTTTTTTCTTGAAAAAATTCCATTTGACAATGTTTGGCTAAAAACGGATGATTGGTACAAAAAAAACAACATTGAATTTATAAACGGCAAAAAAGCAGTTTCTATTGATGTCACAAACAAAACAATTACACTTAATGATGACAAAACTATCAAATATGAAAAATTGCTTCTCGCGATCGGCAGTTCTACAAGAGCGTGGGAAGCGCCAGGAGCAAATAAAAAAGGAGTTTTTTATTTGCGCACACTCGATGACGCCAAAAAAATAATCGCCGAAGTTAAAACAGCCAAAGAAGCTGTATGCGTAGGCGGAGGATTTGTGAGCTTTGAGATGTGCGACATGCTAAAGATGGCGGGGATTGATGTGACGCTTGTCCTGAGAGAATCGCACTACTGGGAGCCACTGTTGGATGAACCGTCAGGGCGCATTATCGAGGAGGCTTTAAAAAAAGGGGGAGTAAAAATAATTTTAAATTCAGAAACAAAGGAAATTTTAGGAGGTGAAAAAGTAGAGAGTATTGTACTAAATAATGGGCGCACGATTCCTTGTCAAATTATTATCGCCGGCATTGGCGTTTGCTGTCAGCTGGAACAAATAAAATCATCAGGCATTCAAACAAATCGAGGTATTCTCGCAAACGAGTACCTTGAGACAAATATTACGGATATTTATACTGCTGGCGATTGTGCAGAATTTAAAGATGTTATTTTGGGAGAAAGCGTTCAATTGGGCAATTGGGTCAACGCACAGATGCAGGGCAAAATCGCTGGGGGAAATATGACGGGCAAAAAAGATCCGTTCAAAATGGTGTCGTTTTATACTACACAAGGATTTGGTATTACAATTGCGTTTGTAGGCGATGTTCGCCCAAGCGCGGATCGCTCCATTATCACACGAGGTTCTTTTGAGATCGGTTCGTACGGAAGGATTATTATAAAAGATGGCGAGATAATAGGCGCTACATTAATTAATCGCACACAGGAGTTGTGGACCATCTCAAAATTAATAGAAAAAGATTTCAAAATTGCCGGACACGAAACCGAATTATCAAACCCAGATTGTAAATTACAAGAGCTGATAAAATAAAAACAACATGGACGAAAAAATAAAAATCGGATGGTTTTCTTTTTCGTGCTGTGAGGACAGTACTATTGTGTTTACGGAAATAATGAACGACCATTGGCAAGATTGGAAAAAAATGTTTGATTTTAGGCACGTCAGAGTTTTAAAATCGCACAATATTTTAGACTCTCTCGATGTTGCTTTTATTGAAGGGGCAATCGCTTCAGATGAGCATACCGCCAAAGTCAAAGAAATTCGTGAAAAGTCAAAGATTGTAGTAGCCATTGGCGCGTGCGCAGTTGTAGGTATGCCCGCAGGTCAGCGTAATTTTTTTACTGAAGGACAAAAAAAAGAAATTGAATTTCTTATCGCACGATTTAATGCTCTTCCAAAGGTTTTGAAGCTCTCAGACGTTATCAAAGTGGATGCGGAAGTTGGTGGATGCCCAATGGACCCAAATAAATTTTTGGAGGCGGTTAATGGCATTGTAACTACTTTAAAAAATCCAGCTCCAAAATAATATGATTACTGGGCTCACCGCGTTTTCTTACCAAAATATTGCAAAACCAATATTTTTTTTAATTGATCCGGAAAAAGTACACGACAATATGACAAGGCTTGGAGGGAGTCTCGGCGGCAGCAAAATGATGGTTTCGCTTTTAGCGCGCGCGTTTAATTTTGAAAACCAGATCTTGGAACAAAAAATTTGGAATATAAATTTTAAAAATCCAGTCGGACTTGCAGCCGGCCTTGATAAAAATGCAAGGCTTACCCAAATATTACCGTCTTTGGGATTTGGATTTGAAGAGATTGGCTCGATTACTTTGGAAGAAAGCGAAGGCAATCCTCGTCCTCGATTGAGCCGATTGCCTCAAAGCCAAGGGCTTGTTGTAAATTATGGCCTTGCCAACATGGGCGCGGAAAAAATATTAAAACATCTTTCTGCTAAAAACCACTCATTCCCGATTGGCATTAGCATAGCAAAAACAAATTCTCCGCGCACCGCCGATAAGCAATCAGGAATTGATGATTATGTAAAATGTTTTCAAAAAGTAGTGCAAAGCAATTTGGGCAATTACATTACTATAAATATAAGCTGTCCAAATGCGTACGGAGGAGAACCATTTACTAAACCGCAAGATCTGGACGACTTGCTTGATGTTTTGTATAAAATTTCAAACAAAAAACCTATTGCAATAAAAATGCCGGCTGACGTGAGCACAGAAGAATTTCACGCACTGCTTTTAGTATGTAAGAAATACAAAGTGAATGGAATTATATTGTCCAATTTAACGAAACAAAGAGAGTCGCCGTGTATATCGCAAAAAGAAATTAAAAACGCAATACCAAAAGGAGGTATTAGCGGAAAGCCTTGTTGGAATAAGTCCAATCAATTGATACAATATGCTTATAAGAATTTTAAAGACGATTTTACAATTATTGGTTGTGGTGGTATTTTTTCTGCCGAAGACGCGTACATCAAAATACGGCTTGGCGCGTCTTTAGTACAATTGATTACCGGTCTTATTTTTAAGGGACCACAGCTTGTATGTCAAATAAATCAAGGACTTGCGTCTTTATTGAGAAAGGACGGATTTAATAACATAAAAGAAGCGATCGGCGCAGATAATAAATAAAACTATGCATACTATAGATTTAAAATTTGATCATTTTACAAAAGTTGAGGGTGCGGCAACATTGGATGTAAAAATCCGTGACGGAAAGGTAGAGGACGTTCATTTTAAAATAGAAGAATATAAAAGATTTTTTACAAAGGCGATAGAAGGCAAACCAATCATCGCTCTTCCACAGCTTCTTTCAAGAATTTGCGGCACATGTTCCAATGCACATATTTTGTGCAGTATTGAGGCGTGTGAACACGCTTTGGATATTGAGCCATCAGAGCAAACAAAGCTTTTGAGGCGACTTACAATGTATGGTTTAAATATTCGCGATCATGCTTTGCATTTGTATCTTTTTGCAATGCCGGATATTTATGGTAAAGATGCTTTTTTGGATTTTGACGAAAATGATTCAGAGCAACATCAGCTTTTGCACGATGCTTTTGAAATGAAAGCGGCAGGAAATTATTTGGCAACGATCATAGCGGGCCGAAGCGTGCACGCGACCTATCCTACAATCGGAGGATTTACTCATTTTCCAAGCGCTGAAGAAATCGCAGAGGCAATCAAAAAAATGGAAAACATTAGGCCGGCTGTTTTGCGTCTTATTGAAATATTCAAAAAAGCACCATTTCATTTTGATAGAAAAACAAGTTTTATGGCACTTGTGCCGAAAGATGTATATGGTTTTATTGACGGAGTTATAAAAACTGACGACGGCGAAACAATAGAAGAAAAAGATTATCGAGATCATTTGGAGAGAGTGGTACTACCGTATTCTCAAGCGTCTGCGTATAAACACAAAAGAGGCTCGTATATGGTAGGATCTCTTGCAAGAATAAATCTTGCAAAAAATTTGTTGCACGAAAAAACAAAAGAATCTTTGTGGACCACATTAGATATTTTTCCATCTACGGATATTTTTGCTAACAATATCGCGCAAGCAATTGAAATTTTGCATTCTTTGGACCACGCAATAGAGCTTTTAAAATCAAACACATTTGCACAAGAAGAGATTATAAAAAAAGAGTCTAGGGAAGCGACTGGCGTTGGAGTTGTAGAAGCGCCTCGCGGGACTTTGTATCATAAATATGATTTAGGAAAAGATGGGCTTGTGAAAAGCGGGGAAGTAATAGTACCCACAGGACAAAATCAAGTAAATATTGAAGAAGATATATTTGTGCTTGTGCAAAATCTTCTCCCTAATACATCAAAAGAAAAAATCCAATTCGAAATAGAAAAACTAATTCGCGCTTACGATCCATGCATGTCCTGTGCCGCACATTTTTTGAAAGTTAATTGGGAATAAATAATTTTGAAAAAGGATGACAAAATCGTATCAAAATGATACGATAAATATGCTCAAATGATACGAAAATGATTAAAATTAGCCAAAAACAACAAGAAATCATATTAATTCTTCTTAAAAAGGAAGGCATGAGTTCCTCGGCTATTTATGCTGAGCTGACTAGTGGTGGCGCACAAACTTCATTAGTTACTATAAAGCGCTCTCTATCAAAAATGCAATCGCAAGGCATTTTGAAGGTTTCTGGAAGGGGACGAGCCACAAATTATGATGTTTCTGTAACAGGAAGAATTTTTATTGATATAAACGCGCATGAGTATTGTTCTATTGATCCAGACAAAAGATTTGGTATGAAAAATTTTAATTTTGAACTTTTTGCAAATATTCCATCTCAAATATTTTCAGATGACGAATCAAAACAGCTTTATAATTCTACTCAGCAATATTTACAAAGAACAAAAAATATTTCAGTTACTATACAAAAAAAAGAACTGGAAAGATTGATTATTGAGCTTGCGTGGAAATCTTCCAAAATTGAAGGTAACACATATACTCTTCTTGATACAGAAAAGCTTATTGTAAAAAACGAAGAAGCTGTGGGTCATGATAAAAAAGAGACGACTATGATTATTAATCACAAAAACGCCTTTAACTTTATTCACGACAATTCAGATATTTTTAAAATTTTAACACATGCAAATTTGGAAAAACTACATTCAATTCTGGTACAAAATTTAAGTGTTGGCATTGGATTGCGTCAAAAACCAGTTGGGGTCATAGGATCTAAATACCAACCACTTGATAATTTACGTCAGATTTCAGAAGCAATAGAAGCGCTCTCGGCGACAATTACGAAAATAAAATCACCATATGCCAAATCTTTAGTTGCGTTGCTCGGTATTAGTTATATTCAACCATTTGAAGACGGAAACAAAAGAACAGCTCGTTTAATGGCAAACGCATTGCTTTTGGCATATGGGCTTGCACCACTTTCATACAGAAGTGTTGATGAAACCGAATATAGAGAAGCAACAATTGTTTTTTATGAAATAAATTCATTAATGTCGTTGAAAAAAATATTTATTGACCAATATGATTTTGCCGCAAAAACATATACGGTAAAATAAATGTATTATCCATGTATGTCCTGCGCCGCACACTTTCTTAAAATGAATTGGAAATAGACAAATAAATTTTAAAACTATACAATTGACTTTTTTAGTTAATAATATAGTCTGAAGGAAGAGGCGCACATTAACAATTCTGCGCCAAAGGAAGGGGTTAAAATGGCAACAAAAAAAGATAAAATAAGATCTGATTTATTTTTTAATCCCCACAAATGGTCAATAGAAATAATTAAATATAAAGGTAAATTTCCCAAAGAACAATACCCTGGATACCGTCGCATTCCATCACTAGCCATGCTTGTTCTGGGACCACTTATGGGAGGAGCATTTGTAATTTTTTTGCCCGTATTGGGTTTTGTATTGATTACAGGTTTAACTATTAAGAAATTAGTACAAATGGCAAAACAAGTTGGAATTCCATATAAGGTAATAAGGGTAAAATCTGAAGCAAAATAATAAAACATCATGCTCTCGAAAGAGAGCTTTTTATTATGAAAAGCCTAAAATAGGAAAAATCTTTTCTATTGCTTCTTTTTCAGAAGTTGTCGAGGGAACGCCAATTATTTTTATTTTTTTTAATTTGTCGAGTTTGTCTAAAAATTTTAAATTGGCATATACATCAAAATCGTGCATTGTGATATTTGGCGCTTGAGAAAAATCTTTGATGCTATCAAATATAGTTATTTTGTCTATACCAAGCACCGTATCAATAATAATAAGCCCATCTGGAATATCCCAATCTTCATTTGGATCTTTTATTTCAAAATCAATTTTTGGGAACATTTTTTTCAGCTCCGGAAGTATTTTTAACGGAGTTGAATCAAAGTCTAATTCCCAATTGCCAAAAACAAAAACTTTCATACTTTATATTTTATTAGTGTGAATTACAAAGCATCACTCAACAGTACTTTTTCTGGAACCTTTGCATGGTATGCAAAGGTTCCGTAATTTTCTGACTGAAAATTCGCTTCTTCCTGCCTGCCGGTAGGCAGGCTCGCTCCGTCGAGCTACAAAAATCCCAAAAAAAATACTGTTTTCGTGATTGTTTGTCACTCAAAGCTTTCATATATTTTCATTCGCGAGCGCAATGCTCTTTAGCGTATAATACTCAATTGTTTTTGCCTTTTTCTCACTTATCACTTCGCATGGCACGCCCCAATGAATAGAAACAATATCACCGATTTTCACATCGTCTATTTCAATGCTGGATTCCAGAGAGCGGGCTATTTTGCGTTTTTCAATATTTCCCAGTTTAAGCTTATTTTTAATAAAAATTAATGACTTTGTCGCAACAGTGATAAATGGTCCGTCTATTTTTTCTACTTTGCCAGAGCTTATTCTACATTCGTTCATACTTTCTAATGTGTGCGCTTCTTCTAAATGACCTGTGCGTTTCCAAATATTAAAAACGTGAAAAGAATGGTGCGGAAGAGCACCGTTTTTTATTTTTTCTTTTATTTTTTCAAAAGATTTTGAGCCAACTTTGTTTTTTATATTTTGATCTTCTAAAAGATGTCTATAAAAAGATTGTTTGTCAATTTTTTCTAACAAATTATTTCCTATCCAATATGCTTCCACCACCCTAACATCAAAAGGGTCGCTGATTTTATTTGCTCTGGCTATATAATTAAGATAAGGATACATTGTTTGAAATTGTTTCAACAATGTCTCAATGCTGGGATCCGAAATTCCCTCTTTTATATATGACAAAATTTCTTCATTCGCATCAGGGCCACAATAATGAAGCCGATTTGGCCCAAATGCGTATTTTGCACAAAGAATTATTCCGTCTTGTTTAAGAAGAGAAATATTTTCCTCGTTTTTTGTATATTGAATATATTGTTTCAAATTGATTTGAAATTAAAATAATACTTACAAGCATAATAAACAACGGAATAAATTTTAATGTTTTTAGTGATCCATTTAAAACAAGTCCGTCTATTATTGTAGTAATAGGAGCGGCAATAACAAGAATAGAACTTACTGTTGTTGCTGGCGCTAATTCTAGCGCTTTGTACCACACTGAAACATATACAAATAAAATAATACCCGTTGATGTTGCCCAAAATATTTGATTGAAAGTTTGTGGTATTATGCTATAAACATCACCAGTAATAAAAATCCATAAAATTAATATTAAAGAACCAAAAAACATTCTAGCCCAAGCTGTAGTAGTGGAAGAAATTTCTTTAAGTATGGTTTTTGCCACAACTGTTTCTATTGCCCAAAGTAATGTAGCAGATAAAGCTAGCAATGAGCTGACACCAAAACTCCATTTTAATGGAGAGGCAAAAAGATATATTGAAAAAAGCAATAATCCGAATGCAAAAATTTGTAAATAATTTATCTTTTCTTTTAATAATGGATACGCAAATATTGCCACCCAAATAAACAAAGTTTTATGAATGAACGCGGCTTCAGATGCAGATATAAGCGTAAGAGCTTTAAAAAACAACAAAAACGGAGCAGATCCACCAATAATTCCTATAATAAAAAGCCTTAACCATTGTTTTTTAGAAAGCAATTTTAATTCTTGTGTTTTTTTGAACATTAATAAAACACTCGTAAGAAATATGACCGCAACTATATTTTTTACTGTTGTATATGCTGTCGCATTTGTCCAAAAGCCAATTCCAAATTTATTTATATATATCGAAACACCGCTGACACAAGCGGCCAAGACTGCCAAAATAATTCCTTTTGAATATGTTGATACCATAAAAGCATTATACACTATTTATATTTTTCGGTACAAATATACATGAATATTGCCAAAAAGATCAGATTTTAAAAGTTCAAACATTGGGTATCTAACAAGGTCGATTTGACTACTACAGGACAATATTCTTGCTCCAGCCTTCAATTCCCGCGCGAGTTTTGGCGCTATTTTTTCATTGATAAATGATGTATATAAATATAAATAAATAAATGTTGCGTTTGATAAATTTGTCGAGAAAATATTCTTTCTCTCAAAATTTATGGCGTTTTGTAATCCGGCCATTTTTATCAATAATGTTCCTTTAAAATACGGCCACGGCGATATTTCATATCCTGTAACTTCTTGCGCGTTGAAATTTTTTTTTGCCGAAATAATCACTCGTCCGTCTCCAGCGCCAAGATCATAAAAAATATCATTTTGAGTAAGACCTCCGAATAAAAGAATTTGTTTAAGAATTTTTCTCGGTATTCCCATATATGGAGAGCCCCAAAATAGCGATGCTATAAGAGACCCGAAAATCAAAATTGTCGCGATAATCACCGCAATCTCAATTAACACAACCAGTACAAGCAAAAATATAATCATCTTATTATCATAAACAATTTGTTATAATAATCATATGAGTATTTATTATACTGGTAAGGGAGATGACGGGGCAAGTCGCGTTGGATTAAAAAAAATCGCAAAGACCAATTTGGTGATGTCGGCGCTAGGCGATTTGGATGAATTAAATTCACTTCTCGGAATTATTAAAAATCACTTCGTCACCAATAAACGACGAAGTTTCAATGAATATAAATTATTACATACTATAAGTTTTTTAAAAATTCTCGAACGCGCTCAAGAAAATCTTTTTATTATCCAAGCGCATGTAGCATCAGGGATGTTCGAAAAATCATATAAGCTACCAAACTTTTCAAAAGAAAAAGTTATTGAACTTGAAAATATAATTGCTAAATGTGAAAAACAATTAAAGTCAGTAAATAAATTTGTTGTACCTGGCACAAATGAAAAATCCGCTTGGTTGGATTACGCACGGACTATTGCGCGTCGAGCCGAGCGAAGTATTTTAAAGTTTTCCAAAAAAGAAAAAGTTACCCCCGAAATTCTCGCATATCTCAACCGCCTCTCATCCCTTTTTTTTGTTATGGCGCGTGTTACAGCAAAAAATAGAAAAGAAAAAAGCCCGAAATATATTTAAACTATATGTCCGCGCAAAAACTATTTTTATGATAAATTTTTTATTACAGTTACTAATAACGGAGTGTAGTATAGTGGTAGTACGCAAGGCTGGGGGGTCTTGTAGTGGGAGTTCGATTCTCCCCACTCCGATATATAAATACTAAGAATAATTAACATGCTATAATATATAGTATGATAAAAAAAATTATTAATTTTTTTGATCGTCTAGAAGACAAAGTGCGTGCGAGTCTAAGCAGACATCCTGTAATATACACAATGGTTGGTGGTGTTGGGGTGGTGCTTTTTTGGCGAGGCGTGGAGCGTACTGCAGATCTATTTTCATTTTTAAACGGTCCGGTTTCTTTGATTATTAGTATTTTTATATTGCTTATTACTGGTCTTTTTGTTTCGTTTTTTGTAGGAGATCAATTAATTATCACCGGACTTAAAGGAGAGAAAAAGATTGTTGAAAAAACAGAAAGCGAAATTCGTAGTGAAGCAAGCACACTAGATGAAATTAAAAACAAGCTAAACGAAATCGATAAAGAGATTCACGAAATAAAAAAATAAATATTTTATTATTTTTTCGCCACAATATGTTTTTTGCCACGAAGACATTTGGTGCAAATTTTGATTCTACCGCCAGTAGGCAAAGTAGCCCACTGTAAATTGGGGTATTTCCTGGATCGTTTGGTTGGGTTATACTTACCACGAAGGAGAACGCGCGTTCCCATCATGATTGATCCCTTATTGCATAATGCGCATACTCTGCTCATAGTATAAATATATATAACATGGACTTTTCCACAAATCAAGTAGTCGATATAATTTTTCGCTTAGCAGTGCTTTTGTTTTCTGTGGTTATACACGAAGTATCTCATGGGGCTGTTGCCTATGCGCTTGGGGATAATACCGCAAAAGACGCTGGACGGCTTACTTTAAACCCGATTCCTCATATTGATTTGCTGGGTTCTATTATTATGCCCCTTTTTATCGGGTTTGGTTGGGCAAAGCCGGTGCCTTATAATCCAAATAATTTGAGCAATAGAAGATGGGGGCCTTTGATGGTGGGTGTTGCTGGGCCACTTAGTAATATTTTAGTAGCAGTATTTTTTGGCTTGTTTGTTCGTTTCCGTAATGTAGAAATCCTTACAAATTTAGACGGCAATTTTTTTGTCATCGCGCAGGGGATTGTAATTTTAAATCTCGGGCTGGCTATTTTTAATTTAATTCCAATTCCTCCATTGGATGGCTCGAAAGTGCTTTTTGCCTTTTTGCCACGGACATCGATTGATTTTGAGATATTTCTTGAGCGCTATGGCATGCTCATGCTTCTATTTATAATCATATTAATGCCAGGCTTATTATTAAATCTTATTTTGCCTGCCGCGCAGTTTTTATTTGGATTAATTACTGGCGGATTATTGCTGTGATTTAAATGAATCTGGCGATTGACACGTATAATATAAGGCACAGCATAAATATATGGCACTAACGAAACAAGATTTAGAAAATATTCTCGGAGCAGTACAAGAAACAGTAAAAATTGAGCTTGCTCCTTTAAGCGTGCGAGTTGAGCAGATTGAGAGTTAAATTCGTGGTTTACGAGAACAAATACAACAGCTTGCTATAACATTGGGCAATTTTGTTAAGATGATGACTGATTCTAAAGAAGAATTTATAATACTAAAGGCGGAAGTAGATCAAATCAAAAAGATTCTAAAAGAAAAATTAGGCGTTGAAATTATACTACAAAAATAACTTATGATTATTAACAACAAAAGAGGATTTATTATTCCAATCATAATTTTAATTATTGCTGTAGCTGTTTTAGGCGGCGGATATTATTACGCCAAAAAAATTGGTTATATCACTGACAAGCCAAGTGATATTTTACATCCTCTTTTAGTTGGCGGAGATAAAGATGTACATGGTTGTATTGGCTCTGCTGGTTACTCATGGTGCGAAGTCAAGCAAAAATGTTTGAGAGTTTGGGAGGAAAAATGTGAGAAAGTGACAACATATTCAGATTCTCAAATCGCTAAATGGAGCAAAATTGGTATATACTCTAACAATTTACCAGACACAACCATTCAATATTTAATTAACGAATATTTTAGTCAAATGCTTGACAGTGATCTTGCTCATCCAGCAACAAATCCTCAGATTCCGTCAGATTTAGATCAAAAAACATTTACATTTTTACCTAGAACTTATTATCAAACAGGTCAAGATCTTAGCAAAATTTTCGATAAAAATACTATATTAACACCTATTACTTTAACCACAGGAGAATCTGTGTTGCTACTGCCATATTCGTTTTCAGTTTATCCTTATTATGCAAAAGACAAAAATCATGTATATGCTGGAGGAAAAATTCTTTTGAAAGCAGATCCAGTAACATTTACTCTTTCAGAAAGTTTTTTCCCATACACTAAAGATAAAAATTATGTGTGGATTGCTGGTCATATGATTGATAAAGCAGACGCGCCCACATTCGTAATTTTAAATTTATTTTATACCAAAGATAAAAATCAGGTTTATTTTTATGACCACTATGGTAGTCAAAATACCTCTATTATAGATGCTGACTCTTCCACCTTTCAACTTATTGCCGAAGATAATAGTTTTGCTAAAGATGCAAAACATGTGTTTGGTCCAGATGGGAAAATAATCACAGGCGCAGATATATCTACATTTGTAATTATTGATAAACATTTCGAAAAATCAAAAAATAATGTATTTTTTCAAGGAAAGATTATTCCAGGCGCAGATGCCACAACTTTTGCGACCATCAATGGAACTAGCTACTTCAAAGACACTTATCACTTATATTCAAGCACGAATTACGGAGAAGCGCCAAAAGTTGTTTCGATTCCTCTTTATATTGACGCCGCAACACTTGAATTTATTGGCGGTGATTGTGATAGCTCGTATTTTAAGGATAAAAACAATCGGGTTTATCAAATATCGTTTTATTATTTTGAGGGCGGTATTAAATTAGTTGCTGGAGCCGATTCCAGATCTTTTAAGATTTATTCTGGTTCATGTAAGTTCGAGCCGTAGAATGAGAATCAAAACCTGGTAAACTTAGAAGCAGTCCATCGAATTACGAAATCTAATGAATAACAAATGAATAACAAAAAACAAGGATTTATTCCGCTCGCACTTCTCATTGCGATCTTGGTCGTTGTTGCTGGAGGCGGGGCGTATTATTTTGTAAAACAAAAGCAACCAACTTCTTCTGCTTTGCCACAACAAACAACATCTGTGCCATCAGATTGGAAAATATATCGAAATGAAAAGTATGGGTTTGAATTTAAATATCCACTAAAGAATTTTAATGTTAATGAAGGCGCCGATGGAATCGATGTGTCAGAATATAACCCAGGAAAAAATCCACATGATTGCTATCTCGCCTCCTTATTTATTAAAATAATACAAAAAGATTCTACGGAGGGGCAAGGCTTGATTCAACAGACAAGAACCACCATCTTTACTTTATCCAGCTTGGATAAAAAACAAGTTTATATGCGCAATAACTCGGGGATGTGTGCTGCTTATACAACGGTTTACATTCCTCAAGATAAAAATATGCTTGCAGAATTTTCAATTAGCTTATCTTCTCAACGAGAACAAGAACAAAAGGACATTTTCGATAGCATCATCGACTCTTTTAGCTTTTTGGAGTAACCGATTGGACTAGGCGTGATTTCTAGTTTTCTACGCCGATTGGGATATATTGAGGCAGTCCAATATGTTTTTCAATTCGCTCAATTCGAGGAATTGGGTGTTGCTCTAGAATTTTATCTAACGCTCTTGAGGACGCTTGGAGATCGTCGAGTTTCCCATCGACTTGTTTAAAATGCTCGCGCATTTCAAGAAAACTACTACGCATTTCTTGCATAAGAGCATGATGATCTTCTCGTGTAGGAAAATGCTGTTTTAACAACTCCAAAAGTTTTTCTTCGTTCATGATTCGATTGTATGATACTATCTCGTTCTCTGTCAAATTTGACCCGCTAATTATTATGTGATAGCATATTACTCATTCGCTTTATGCCAACAGTAAATCAATTAACCAAGAGAGGGCGGAAAAAAATTTCATACAAACCGAAGGCGGTCGCCCTTCAGAAGGGTTTTAATGTACTTATGAATCGTCCGAGATTTTATCCGGCTCCATTTAAGCGCGGAGTATGTTTGGCGGTAAAAACAATGACACCAAAGAAACCAAATTCCGCGCTTCGCAAAGTTGCTCGTGTGCGCCTTACCAATGGAATGGAGGTTACCGCTTATATTCCCGGAGAAGGACATACGCTTCAAGAACACTCTGTTGTCATGGTTCGCGGCGGTCGCGTAAAAGATTTGCCAGGAGTACGATATCATATTGTGCGTGGTATTTTAGATACTACTGGCGTAGAAAATCGTAAACAACAAAGAAGCAAATACGGCGCTAAAAGGCCAAAAGCGAAATAGAAAAAAGTTTATAGTTGATAGTCTATAATTTGTAGACAAAACTATCACTTATATAAATAAAATCACAAAACAAACTATCAACTAAAAACTATTAAACTATAATCTAACTAGACATGAGACGAAAACGAAATACAAAACGAGACACAATGCCAGATCCAGCACACGATTCAATACTGGTTGCAAAAATAACCAATTATTTAATGTATGATGGGAAGAAAAACACAGCAGAACGTGTGATGCATGATATGTTTGATGTGCTACAAAAGGCTCGCAAAGATGAAGAGCCTTTGCAAGTTTTAGAAACGGCGATAAAAAATATTTCTCCTGCTGTGGAGATACGGCCTCGCCGAGTTGGAGGGGCGACTTATCAGGTCCCTAGAGAAATAAATCCAGATAGAAAATTAGCGCTTGCCATTAGATGGCTTGTAGGAGCGGCGCGCGGCAAGAAAGGAAAACCGATGGCAAATCGCTTGGCGGATGAAATCCTTTTGGCTCTCAAAAACGAAGGATCTGCAATTAAAAAGAAACAAGATACTCACCGCATGGCTGAGGCAAACCGTGCGTTTGCCCACTTTGCGTGGTAACTAACTAGTTTATAGTTTGTAGTCATTAGTACATAGTTTATGGGGAATGGATATAAAGATTTAATTGTATGGCAGAAGTCAAAAAAGTTTTGCATAAATGTTTACAAGCTTACCGAAGAATTTCCTAAATCAGAAATATTTGGCCTTACCAGTCAATTGCGCAGAGCAGCCGTTTCAATTCCATCAAATATTGCAGAGGGGTCAAAAAGAAACACATCAAAAGATCAACACCAATTTTACGCAATAGCATATGGTTCTGGTGCCGAGATAGAAACTCAGCTAGAAATTTCCAAAGAATTATTTCCCCAATTAGAAGACAAGATTATTATTTTAGGAAACGATATAAGTGAAATAATGAGAATGTTAAACAAACTAAGAACTTCATAAATGAATAATATAACAAATAATTTCACCGATTTTTATTGCGATGTCGCGCTAAAGGACCCATCGTCTCTTAAAAAAGAATACGAAAGCAAAAATGTACTAGCATATCATCATACTAGGCCACATTGGCCAATTCATATTGTTGTAGTACCAAAAAAGCATATCGGATCCTTTACTGATCTTTCTGATAAAGATACGGAGATATTATTGGAAATTATAGAAGTAATAAAAATTCTTGCTAAGAAGGTTGAAAAAGAAAATGGAGCTGCCAGAATTTTAACTAATTTGGGAACATATCAAGATTCTAAGCACTTACATTTTCATATTAGCAGCGGCGAGCCACAATAAATCTGTAGAAACGAAATTGTAATCTTTATTTAAAAACTATAAACTATGGACTATTAACTATAAACTATTATGAAGGATTATCCTATAGAAAAAATTCGGGATATTGGAATTATTGCTCACATTGACGCTGGTAAAACTACCGTTTCCGAGCGGGTGCTTTTAGATCGGAAGAGCGTCGTGTAGGGAAA
>CAYIWH010000008.1:0-25895 GCA_964367075.1 uncultured Candidatus Saccharibacteria bacterium
TCGTAGTACCATTGCCAACAAGCGCAAACAAAGCGTTCTCTGCCGTAGAAAAAGCCAATGCGCCGCCCCATTCTACTAAATCAGCAGGTGGTAAATTTGTACTTGCTATGTTCCAAGCGCCACTAGAAAAATAAGTAGCATTATATAAATTCCTTCCTCGTAAAGCGTAAATTTTACCGGAGTCGCCATGTGCAAGGGCGCCGCCGCCGCCAACGCTGGTCCATGGAGCGTCAGATAATTCTATCCATGACAAACTGTCAAGATCAAACTTAGCAAATCTATATCCTCCGTTTAAACCGCCCTTGAGAGCATAAAGATATTGTCCGCCATCATACACAAGTGACCCGCCGTCATTTATCGCAAATGGTGCGTTTTGCATTGGTGCCCATCCGGGACTTGTAACATCGTACCGATAGAATCCTTGAGTACCGCTGCCTCGAAAACCATAGACATACGGACCAGATGCTGCGCGGGACGGCACATACGCAAGAGAGCCGCCGTCGGACACGTTTTGAGGAAATGGAGTACTGCTAAGCAAGGTCCATGTATTGCCATTAATATCATATTTATAAAAACTATTTGTGGCGCCGCCGAGAATTGCATAGATGGTATTGGCACCATCATACGTGAGCGCGCCGCCGACACCAACAACAACACCACTTGGTAATGCGGTGCGATCACCCCATGTCCCGGTTCCCTGAAGAGTTACAGAGCCGCCGGACAACACTTGAGTGTTTGATGATGTTGGGTCTTTATTATCATTAAAATCCGTGTAAGTATCGCGGGTGGTATCGCCGGGAATCTGTTTTAATTTTATATCGCCGCCAACAATTTCTGTATTTGTTGTGTCGCGAGAAAAATATTTTGTCCATCCTGTTTTGTTCGTAGGATGCACAGCGAACGCAGAAGAATCTGCGCTGGCATCCCACGATTGCTGAACCCAATCATACGATAACGCTCCTACGCGCGAATAAAAATAATTTTGAAAAATTAAAAGTAAAAGTATAAAAAACACAGTCCCAATGCGAAGAAATTTTTTGGGACGCGTAAACACACTAAATACTCTATGTTTAGTGTGTTTAAGCAAAATTTTGGTTTTTTTGAAAAAGCGTGTCAATTGGAAAAAACGTGAAGGCAGTGGAATTATTTTTTCCTGCCGTAAAGGGCCTGATTTTTCTACAATACTATCTACACCAAGACGCATATTACTTTTATTATATCACGCCAAGCTCGCATATTAAATGAACCTAACGCTGTGCATAATTCAAGCCCCCATCATCTATATGTCTGCGCCTATAGTATCTATTATGTATCTGCGTCTTTGCATCTATTTTGTATCTATCTTGCCACTCTGAGCGCTATAGCTGTCAGATTGACACTTTTGTTCTATAATTCCATTAATACCGATAATATCTGAATAATATCATTAAATTAAGCTTGTACTAGCAAATATCGCTTTGCACAGCAACAGCATAACAGACATTATATTTGTGGTACAATAAAATTTAATTTATTTAATACCCCAATATCTAATCTAAAATAGTCATAAACCTTAATAAACTATAGTACATACACAATAAACATTAATAAATATTCTACTTTCTTTATGTGTTGCCTATATGTTGCCTGTCTTCTTTTATACTTTTATATACAACCTACTTTATATGTCGCCAACTCTACCACTTTGAGCGCTATAGCTGTCAGATTGACATATTATTGTACACTACGCTATGCTATCTGACACATGTGTGTCATCCGAACATATCCATACACATAACATTAATTATAAAACACATATAACAAGATCGTGAGATACAAAGAACCAAAAATTGGCCCAACAACCCAAAAAGTGCTGCTACTTCTAGCAAGTGGCATTGTACTTGGGCTGACAAAATCTCCGCGTTATCAAATTAAAATTCTCAAAGAAACTAGTGATGCTTGGAAAGAAATTAATCGTCGAGCGCTGTGTCGTGCCATTGCAAAACTTTATCAAACACGCCTCATTGATGCAAAAGAAAATAATGATGAAACGGTAACTATGATACTTACAGAGCGCGGAAAGAAAAAAGCATTAACATATGAAATAAACAATATGCATATTGCTCCGATGAAGCAATGGGACAAGAAATGGCGCATAGTACTCTTTGATGTGCCAGAAAAACATAAACGGGCGCGCGATGCGATAGCGCATACACTTAAAAAAATAGGCTTTTATCGACTTCAAAAAAGCGTGTTTGTCCACCCACATGAATGCAAAGATGAAATTGATTTTGTGGTAGAATTTTTCCAATTAAGACAATTTGTTCGATTCATAATCGCAAACAATATTGATAATGAACTTCATTTGAAACAGCATTTTAAATTATTATAATATATTCTTGATACAATAACTCCTTTTTTGATACAACATCTGTTATACAACATCAATCATTAAACCACTTTGAGCGCTATAGCTGTCAGATTGGCAGTTTTTTTAACGCAGTAACAAAATATAAAAATTACAACAAAAAATGCCAGCGATATTGCTGGCGAGTATACTTAAGACATAGGGCTTTTTTTCAAAATCAACAAGAACATTAATTACCGCAATTACTTTTTTCTTAAAATGTTCTGGTTCGCGAATATCATGAGCTCGCGCCCATTCACGAAGAATTATTTCAAGTTGCAAATTTAATAGCTCAACTTCTTTTGTCTTCAATTCTTTTTGTTCAACTTCTTGTTGCGCCGCCATTTACGCAATCCTCCTCTATCTGTTTGTACTATATATACCTCACATCAAATTCTAATGCAATAAGCGTGTGGCGGCAATGCGCATTGCTTTTATCCATTTCAAAATATGGACGGTGCAAGGATTGAACTTGCGGCCTCTCCAATGTGAATGGAGCGTTCTACCACTGAACTAACCGTCCTTACTCTATTCCTAATTTGTTTATTAATATCTCATGTTGGTAATCAAAAAGGTCGTGCAAAAATTTGTCATGCATGGCCTTTCTATATTCAAATTCTTTGGTTGTAAAACATGCCCAGATTAATTCTTTTCCTACTTCCAATTCAATCTTTTTTATGAAAGGCTCAATGTTGTTTTTCTTAATTTTATTTGCGACAATCAATAAATCAAGTTTTTGATTTTTATTTTCAATATCTTCGTTTAATAAAACATTTTTTGACAATTTTATTTCTTGTATAAAAATGCCGCCCAAAACAATCAGTTGTATTCCATTTCGTTTTTTGAAGTATTGTGCCATTTTCTCGCGAGACTCCAAAGACGCGCCAATAACTAAATGGTACATCGGCTGAAAAAATGCAAAATCCGGAGATAGCATAAAACCAGCAACCTTTTTCTTTTGTAATTTATTAATTTTTCTACGACGTTTTGAACTCTGTGTCGGAACATTGTCTTTAATAATTTTTGGAATATCAACGCGATTTCCGCGCTTGATAAGATTAATAGATATTGCTGAAGCAAGCTCTCGAGAAACAATAGGCAATGATATTTGCAACATCTTAGAAAGCTCCTTTGATGTAGTTACACGCCCGGAATTTTGCAAAAAAAATCTGATAATTTTGAGCCTAGATGGCCCACCTATAATTTTTTCTAATATAGTCATGATTTTATTATTATAATCAAAAACGTTCCAATGTCCATTGGAACGCCTTGATATTTATTTTAATTCTACTGTTGCGCCGGCTTCTTCGAGTTTTTTCTTTAATTCGTCTGCAGATGTTTTATCAGCGCCTTCTTTGATAATTTTTGGCGTGGCATCTGTCAAATCCTTTGCTTCTTTAAGGCCCAATCCTAAAGCCTCGCGAAGCACCTTAATTACAGCAATTTTTTGACCTCCAGTGGCTTTTAATTCAACATTGAATGTTGATTTTTCTTCAATCTCTTCGGTGCCTTCCCCTAAAGCAGATTCGCCCTGAGCTGACATTACCGGCATTGCAGTTGATACTCCAAATTTTTCTTCGATTTTTTTAACTAAATCTGAAAGCTCCAACGCTGTAAGCTTTGAAACTTCATCAATAATTTTATTTAGATCTGTCATAATTGTTTAATTAGTTATAAATTATATAATAAAAATTAACCGTGACTTTTAGATTTTGATACTTCATATAATGCTCGTGCCAAATTCGCTACCGGCTGAGTAATAATAAACGCAAGCTGTGTCAACAAAACCTCTCTAGAAGGAATTGCGGCAAGGCGTTTTATCATATCTTCTCCGACAAACCGTGACTCATAAATACCACCCAGAATAGCAAGACCTTCTTTTTCCTGTTTAATAAATTTTACGACAGTGCGTGGCGCCTCAGTTATATCGCCCTGCGTATAAACCACTCCAACTTCTCCTTGCAATTGCTGTACATCCTCATATCCTAATGAATCTAGCACTCGCCTCAATAGTGTCTTTTTTAGAACATTGTATCCAATATTAAGCGCTCGCAATTCCCTACGAAATTTTGTAGACTTTGCTACAGAAAGACCATGAAAGTTAACAAACATAAGTAATGTTTGTCCTTTCAGTACTTTTGAATATTTCTCAATAATGGATTGTTTTTTTGATTTTGTAAGTACCATAAAACAAATAATAAAAACGGCTAAAAGCCGCTAATCATGTCTAGGGAGGGCTTATTCTATTGATGCCTCCTGTCTGCGACCTTTGAGAATAGTGTAGCAAAACCAAGAAATTAGTCAAGCGTGTGTTATCCACGGCAACTCGCTATTTTTAATTTATTGTAGTTGTCGACAAAAAGCCCACTTGCTCGCTTTTTACCCCCACAATAGCATAAAGCTTCCTGCGATTGCGGCGGTTTCAGCTCGCAAAGTTAGACGCCCCAAAGAGACTATTTCGCAATTTGCACGCATTGCCGCAAACAATTCTTTATCATCCCATCCGCCTTCTGGGCCAATAAATAGTCCAATTGATCTGTCGCCGGCTCCTCTAATCACGTTGTCATGCTCTTTAGTGTCTGCGAAATAATTTTTTGTTCCAGAAGCCCGAGCTTTCTCAAGCGCTTTGTCCAAAGATGTTACCAAATGCAATTTTGGAATAATGGCTCGCCCAGATTGTTCGGCGGCTTCTTTTAATATGTATTGACAACGGTCAAAATTAATATTTTTTTTCTCCGACCTTGTGGCCAACACAGGAACAAACTCTGTTACACCGACTTCAGTACATTTTTGTAAAATACATTCAAATTTTTCTTTTTTAATTAAAGAACAGTATAATGTTAATTTTTTCTTGCTTTCTCGCATATTTTCTATACGATCTCGAACCAAAAACATAGCAGAACCTGATTGAATATTTTTAAGTTCGCAAATTGTATCAATCCCTCCTTCTTCTACGCTCGTGCTAAAAAAAATAACTAATTCGCCCTTGTGCAATTTAAGAACTCTTGATATCTGATGTATTAAAGTTTTCTCCTTGATAATCAAAAGATCTTTATCCAGTTTTTGAGGCAAATAAAATCGGTGCATAGAAAAATTATATCCAATCAATAATTATTGTAAACTCCCCTCTTTGTTTTTCTCCAACGAAGTGCTTTTGCGCTTCAGATAATTTCCCGCGGAATACTTCTTCATAGATTTTGGTAAGCTCTCTGCCAACATTTATATAGTGATCGCCACATGTAGCCTCCAGCTCTTTGAGCGTCTTTTGTATGCGATGCGGCGATTCAAACAAAACTACCGGAACATTGCTTTCTGCAATTCGTCCAAACAGGGTCTTTCTTCCTTTTTTATGCGGAGGAAATCCTAAAAATATAAATTCTGAACAATCAATATCGCTTATCGAAAGAATGGCGGAAAGCGCCGACGGACCAGGTATCGGTACAATAGCAACATCACGTGATATAAGCGCAGAGACAAGACGTTGTCCGGGATCAGAAATAGATGGAGTGCCAGCATCTGTGATCAGTGCCGAATCGCAATCGGAGATACTTTTAACAATTTTTGCTATTTGAGATAGCGTGGAGTGCTCGTGAAATGCGATAATTTGTTTCTTTATTCCAAGATGAGAAAGAAGTTTGTGCGCCATGCGCGTATCTTCAGCCAGTACTACAGAAACATTTTTTAATGTATCAATAGCACGGAGCGTAATATCTTGCAGATTACCGATTGGTGTGGCAACCACATAAAGTGTAGGCATACAACTATAATGCTTGAATAATTGCTATTTTTCAAGAGTTTGATATAAGTAATATTAGAAAAGATTGAATTCAAAATGGAAACCCAGACATGCGTCTGTTGTGGAAAATTAATAATTTTTTTGACAAATTTTTTCTTATCAACGGTATGTGACAAATGCAACACAGAACTCAAAAAAATCGCACATAAAGAAAAATCTTTATCAAAACATTGTCTTTTACATTATATTCGTTGTCAGGCAATATTCATTGGCAAAAAAGAAAATATTGCGATACCAAATTGAAATACATCAAATTATAATCCGCGGAATTAATGTATTAATTCTAGATACGATCTCATAATTGATAGTACCTATTTTTTTGGCAATATCGTCTGCTGTGATTTCTTTGTTTCCTGATTTCCCTAGCAAAACAATTTCGTCATTTTCATTTGCTGAAATGCCCGTAATATCTACCATCATCATATTCATACAAACGCGCCCAATTACACGCGCCAAATTGCCATTTATTAATACTTCACCACAATTTGATAGTTTCCTATCATATCCATCATAATACCCAACCGGCAAGATCGCTATCTTTGATTTTTGTTTTACCATCCATGTACGATCATATCCAACCGTTTCTCTTTTCGATATTTCTTTGATCTGCGCGATACATGTTTTCCATGTAAGAACAGGTCTTAATTTTATTTTATTAGATAAGGAATATTTAACATCATCAGATGGCCATAGTCCATAAAGACTTATGCCAAGTCGTACTAAAGAAAGGTGTGTTTTAGGATGCACCAAGAGAGCTGCCGATGATGCCGCGTGTACAAAATGTGGCGTAATACTTTTTTGCTTCAAAATCCAAATAGCTTTTTTAAGTACTCGCAATTGTTTTTTATAAAATATAGAGCGTGAATTTTCTGCATCCGCAAAATGCGTATAAATACCTTCAACTAACGGAAAATGTTTAACTTCCGCCAAATCTTTTAACTGTAATCCCAATCGATTGGTTCCTGTTTCTATTTTTAAATGCAAATGCGGCTGTACACTACGATGAGTTTTAAGCAGCGATACAATATGTTTCAATGTCGCCAGATTGTAAACAGAAACACGAAAATTGGCACGAAGTGCCTCTAAAAGACGAGATGGCGGTATATATCCCAAAATCATAATAGGTTGGCTCATGCCAAGTTTTTTCAACACCAGTGCCTCATCCAACGAATCTACACCGAGCCAAATGTTCTTTTTCGCGCGTAAAACTTGAGCAACCTCACAAAATCCATGCCCATACGCGTTGGCTTTAATAATGGCCATACATACAATGTTTTTGTCTATATGCTTCTCGATGGTTGTTATATTTGACAATAGCGCGTCGCGATCTATCTCCAGCCACGTTTTGTATGGTAATTTGTTATTTTGCATGTGCGTTTTCACTTTATATATGTATGATACATCCTAATACAAAAATTGCCTACTTGGTAGCAACCGTATATAATCTTATTGATGACAAAACAAATTAACTCTGCATTCGATTTTGTCGGTTACCACGCTGACCCCTCAAAAGGACTTGTGCAATTTAACTACTCAATAAAACACAAAAGTAAAACATTTCGCTTTACCGAAACCTTGCGATTTGCGCCACCACCAAAAACAGTGTCGCAGGAAATCGTAACGTCTGTCTTGGATAGCCTTCATTTGTTGCTTGGAATTAGTTACTGGAAGCTTTTTTGTCCAAAAAATATCAAAATATCTTCGCAAACACTTACGAAAGATCAAGCGAAATTTTGGAATACTGTCTACACAGACGGGCTTGGTGAGTTTTTTTACAAAAATAAAATCGACTTTCGAGGTCTTGTAAAATTTCCATATAAAAACAAGAAAATCACAAAGCCAGTCACACAAAAAACCAAAAACCGGTCTCTTCTTATGATTGGTGGAGGAAAAGACTCCATTGTTTCGGCAGAACTTCTCAAGAAGTATAAAAAAAAGTTTACGCCATTTATTCTCAACACATCAAACATACAAAAAAAGGCTATTCGACAAATCGGAAAAAAACCAATAATAATACTACGCGCCCTGGATACGCAATTATTTAAACTTAGAAAACATTCTGGCGTCTATAATGGGCATATTCCGGTCACGGCAATATACGACTTAACTGCTCTTTTGGCGGCAATTCTATATAACTACAGGTATATTGTCGCGTCGATTGAAGAAAGCGCGAACCATGGTAACGTCAGTTATCTAGGAAAATATATAAATCATCAATGGAGCAAAAGCTACACATTCGAAAAAATGCTGCAACATTATATAGCAACATATATCACGTCAGAAATCTCGTGCTTTTCGCTTTTGCGTCCTTTTACAGAAGTCAAAATTGTACAGCTTTTCGCAAAGCATAAAAAATATTTTTCATCTTTTTCTAGTTGCAATACCAACTTCACCATTCTAAAACACGCACGGCGCCTTTGGTGTGGGAAGTGTCCAAAATGCGCATTTGTATTCTTGTCACTGGCTCCGCGCATTCGTAAAGAAAAATTAATACAAATATTCGGTAAAAATCTCTTTTCGGACAAAACGTTGATACCAATGTTTGAGGAGCTTCTTGGTATTAGAAACTTTAAACCGTTTGAGTGCGTGGGCACTCCAAGCGAGGTTCGACTTGCATTTTATAAAACACTGCAAACAAAGGAATTTAAAAACGATGTTGTGGTGAAAATGTTTGAAAATAAATTCTCTCTCCGTTTCGCTAATATTAAAAAATCAGAAAGCAATATTATGAAAGTTCATGCCAACGCCAATATACCAAAAGAATTTAAAAGAATTGTTGACTCGATATGAAATTGGAAGAACTAAAAAATAAAAAAATTCTCATTCTTGGTTTTGGTATAGAAGGCAAATCCACTATGCGTTTTTTGAAGCATCACTTCCCGCACAAAAAAATAGATATTGCCGATCAAAAAAATGATAAAAATTATCTAAAAAAACAAGGAAAATACGATCTTGTGATTAAAACCCCCGGAATTTCTAAACGATTTGTTACGGCGCCGCACACGACAGCTACGAATATTTTTTTTGCAAACACAAAAGGGACTGTTATTGGCGTTACAGGATCCAAAGGAAAAAGCACTACCGCCTCACTGGTTTATCAAATACTGAAAGCGGGCGGTTATCCGATACATCTCGTCGGCAATATAGGGAAACCCGCTCTCGAAGAATTGCTTAAGTCTAACACGACTAAAGACATTTACGTATATGAACTTTCCAGTTATCAGCTTGAAGATATTAACTATTCCCCACACATATCGGTGATAATTAACCTATTTCCTGACCATATGGACTACCACGGCGGACTTAAACGATATTGGAACGCAAAAGCAAAAATTATAAGTCGCGCAAAAAACAACGATTATTTTGTTTATAATTCAAAATATCAAGAATTGAGAGGTCTTGCGCAAAAAACAAAAGCAAAAAGTATTCCTATTATATCTACACTACCGTTTTCAAAATCTATAATTCCTCTTTTGGGCGCGCACAACGAAGAAAATGTAAAAATAGCAATCACCGTGTCAAGGCTTTTTAATATACCAATCGCGAAAATAAAAACAGCGATAATGAATTTTAAATCTCTACCTCATCGCCTTGAATTTGTCGGGAAATATCACAATATTCGGTTTTATGATGACGCTATTTCTACTACACCCGAATCAACCATCAAAGCTATGGAATCATTGCCACGAATCAGCACCATTCTTTTGGGAGGTAAAAATAGGGGCTACCAATTCAAAGATCTCGCCAAAGCAATAGTAAAACACAAAATACCAAATATTGTACTTTTCCATGAGACTGGTGAAAAAATCTACGATGAACTCAAAAAATTAAAAATACAAATGCCCAACATATTAAAAACTAAAAGTATGCGCGATGCCGTACAATTTTCCTACGCAAACTCTCCAAAAAATTCTATTTGTCTTCTCTCTACCGCATCTCCCAGCTACATTCTCTGGAAAAACTTCGAAGAAAAAGGCAACGAATTTCAAAAATTCGTTCGCAAACTTTCAAAATAACTACATCACAACTTGGAGATACGATCTCCAAGTTAATCCAGCAATAATTTTTTCATCTCTCCGTACATCGTCTTCTTCTGCCTAATATTATCCAGCGCCTCTAAAGCAAACGCTTTATACTCTTTACAATTTTTGAATTGTCTGAGCACAATCTGTTTTGAACATATTCTTGTACTATCCCTTGTCTTACCTTCTTCCACATATTCTTCCCAACTTGACTTGGAGATACGATCTCCAAATGGATGTATTTTGTGATTTAAATTTATATAGGCGCTTAGATGAAGTAAATATTCATTAGAATCTATATGAGCAGATTTTGTTCGTCCTTGAAAAAGAACTCCTGATCTCTTATTGCGAATATTAAAATACGATGTATAACCTATTCCTAACCGACGAATAAACTCGCCGAGTCCACCATTTATAGATTGTCTCAACAATAAATGATAATGATTATTATTGAGACAATAACAAATTATTTCTACAAGTTTTTTTGATTTGATGGTTTTTCGCTTTTTGCTTTCAAATGAATACTCATAAATACTGCCGACAGCATTAACTGTATTAAACACTGCTATGCTCTTCAAAAATCTTTGAGTGTCTGTATCGTCAGAAAAAATTTGGCGTTTTTCCACACCACGATTAAAAATATGATAATATTCGCTAGTAACAAACTTTGTGGATTTCATAAAAACTACAATAGCACTTGGAGATACGATTGCCAAGTCACTTGGAGATCGTATCTCCAAGTGGTTAAAACTTAGGATCTCCGCAAATGTCGCGGAGCGCGCAGGGCTCGTGTTTGTGTTCTTTTTTTCGTGAATCACGACCATGATCTATTATCCGGTATGTTAGAGTGAGCCATTCTTTTTTTGGGAAAAGCTTCATCAAATCTTGTTCAATTTTTACAGGATTGTCCGAATCTGAAAACCCGCATACTCTTGCGAATCGTTTTACGTGCGTATCTACCGCTATTCCCTCTACAACGCCATAAGCATTGCCTAAAACAATGTTTGCGGTCTTACGTGCCACTCCTGGAATATGAATCATTTCTAGCATTGTGCGAGGAAGTTCACCTCCAAAATCATTTTGAATCATGCGAGCCGCGCCAATAATATTTTTTGCTTTTGCGCGAAAAAATCCCGTGGAATGAATTTCACGCTCCAAAACACCCTGCTTGGCATTGGCAAAATCTTCCACGCTCCAGTATTTTTTTCCGCCAGAAGCGGATCCGCCTTTGGTGGAAAAAATTTTTTCGGTCACCTCATTGACTTTTTTATCAGTACATTGCGCTGATAAAATCACTGCTACCAACAGTTGAATATTATTGCCAAATTTTAAGGCAATTTTTGATTTTGGGTATGCGATTTTAAGATGACGCAATGTAGTTGTCGCTCGTTTTTTTTGTGGCATTATTGTTGCGTTTTTTATTTTCATACGCAACGCGCAGTTAAAATATTATTTAGCCGCGGCGTCAAATTCTGCGTCAATGGCAGATACTTCTTTGTCAAGATTGTTTAAATCTGTAGCCTGCAAATCTGCGTTTATAGCGGATATATCATCTGAAGTACCTTGTTTTTGCAACATATTAATATCATTTATCGATTCGATAGCGCTTGGTGTTTCGAATATATTTGAATTTCTCAAAAAATAAAATCCAAACGCAATAATAATTAATACAACAACAATACTAACAATAAGCCAAATTTTTGAATTGTTTTGATCTGCTGGTTGAATTGAAATTGGGTCCATAAATTTTAATTAATTAAATGTATAAATAAAATATTAATTATTGCGTATTTGGCGTACTTGTGGCTTCTACATCGAGTCGCCCTTTTTTAATTGTATTTATAATATCTACCAAAGCGGCGTGCGCCTCTTTTGTTTTGGTATGTATAATATTTACAATCTCTTTTACAACAATAAATTGATCCTTTGGCGTGTCGTCCTTAGAAAGTTCTGAAAATTTAATTTTTGCTTCACCGATAGCCGTGTGCGCAGTAACAATGGTAGATCGCACCGTATCAAGTGCTACTTGTAAGTCTGTAACATCTTTTCCTGTGTCGTGAATCTTATTAAGTCGAGACTCTATACGATCAGCTAATTTATCTAGCCTATCAACTGCCGCATCTATACGATCCATCATGTGAACAAAATATGCATCAACTCGTTTTGCCCGTTCTTCTCCTATTTTCTTTTTTAATTCGTCGCGACGCTCTACTGCTTTGTTGCGAAATTGCTCGCGAGCAATTTGAATTTCTTTGCGCATTTCATCTCGTTTGGTACGCGATTCATCGCGAAACACCTCAAGTCGTTGTTTTATTTCATCTTTTGATAGACCTTTAACTTCGATTTTTAGTGATTCTCTAGTATCACGAATTTCGTTTTGTACCGCGCGCAACTTCTCACTGATATTATTATTTAGCTCATTGCGAGCCTGAATGTTTTCTTGACGAACCTCTTCTCTTTCTTCCCAAAGATTCCGCGCAGAATCTATGTTCGTTTGTGCTATTGATATTACTGGAAATATCAATAAAGAACTGACAGTTAATTTAATAAAAATTTCATTTGATTTTTTATGCATATTTATGTGCTAAACTAAGCTTAATAATAAAGGCTTATTCTTATAAAAGACCTTTTTATTATTATAACACACCTATTTAGTCTCCTGCAATTTTTATCATAATACGTATCACTTGCGCCTCATAACCCTTTATTATTGATCCATTATAGTAATGGAGTTTGTCATTTATATCGCCCTCATAATATTGTTTGGTTCGTGGGTTTGCGCCTGCTAAATTCCATGCTACCATCTCAATTGCTTCGTCTACGCTGTCAAAATTAACCTTGCACGATGCCCAACCAAATGGATTGTTATTACATGCAAATTTGCCACCACTAGATTCGCGAATCGCGAGTGCCGGCAAAAGCCTCCAATCAAGATTATATTTTTCAGCTTCTTCAATAAACTTTTTGCCATATCCCTCCAGTGGCATATTTCGTTCATTAAAATACATATCAATAAGTAGTGCTTTGCGAGAACGCTCTTTGTTTGTGTTTGTATTTTTATCTTCAATGTTAAAATTTTTCACATCCAAAAATGCAAATAAATCAAAATTACCAAAAGACAGCGTTTGTTCTTTCAGTAAACCTTGCAATGCGTTTTGATGAGATTCATCTATTATCATCACGGCGGCATTCGCATGGTGCGAAAGAACATTTATGGTCATAAGAAGTATTATGGCCACCGTGAATCTTATTGTTTTGGTTTCGTGCATATAAAGCGGTTGTGCTCCGCGAAACTCCACATACTCGTTGCTATTATTAAGCTATTTACAATAAATAGCTTTGTTTATCAACAAATTCAGCGCATGAGATTCATCTTATCATGGCATGCAATAGATGTCAATATATAATTTTGATTTTGTCAACCCCTCCTTTTTGAAAAAAGGAGGGGTTGATAGAAAATTTTTTAGGAAATTTTTCCTAGTTTTTTGGCAAGAATAATTGTTTCTTTCAAAAGACGCTCTATTTCATCAATCCCGTTGTCCCAAAAATCTTTCTTAGTAATATCAATTTCCATTTTTGCAAAAATATTTTTTGGCGAATCAGATCTCCCGGCCGATAAAAACTCTTTCACATTCTCAATAAATGAGCTGTCCGAGCGTACCCCGCATTGCATTGATTTAGAAATTAAAAGACCGCTTGCGTACGAATACACATAAAAATAATTACGAATATGACTCCAATAAACCCACCAATTTTCTGAACCACTTGATTGTTCTACCGCGTCTCCCATATAAGCATTCATGTGCTTCAAAAATATCGTTCCAATTTCTTGATAGGATAAATATCCTTTTGCGCGAAAATTTGCGTGCAATTCTTGTTCAAAATTATAACAAGCGACTTGTCTAAAAATAGTAGATATGTCGTCATTGAGACGAGACATCATCAATGAAAGACGCAATTCATCATCAGCATCTCTTAACAATTTTTCCACAATAAAATCTTCCATGAATGTGCTTGCAACTTCCGCTGTGGATAAAGGAGTAGAAAAATGTAGTGCGTGTTGACGCTCTCGCATTAATTCGTTATTAATCGCGTGCCCCATTTCGTGAGTCAACGTCAATACATCGCGCAGTTTATTTGTATAATTAAGCAATATATATGTTGGTTGTGACAATAAATAATGCGCGCAAAATGCTCCATCGCTCTTCCCTTTGCGAGGATATATATCAATTTGTCCATTTGTTAAAAAACATTTAAAAATATCAGCAAATTTTTGGTCGAGCTCGCCAAAAACACAGTGAACAAGTTGTGCCGCGTCTTCAAATGTATATTGTTTTTCTAAAGTACCGTATGGAACATTGCGTTCATGATACTCCAGTTTATCTACACCCATTAATTGTGCTTTGAAACTATAATAACGCCGAGAGATATCGAATCTTTTTGTTATAGTCTTCAATAATGTATCTACAATTTCGGTATCCATATCATCAGCAATGTGTCTTGATTGGTCAGGTCGTGTAAAACCGCGTAATTCATCGTTGTTTTTTTTATCTTGTAAAATAGAATTTAATTCGTGTTCTGCAATTTCAACATTTTTTTGGAGTATGTCATTTAACGCCTTGGTGGCGGCGTCTCGAACTGTTTTGTTATTGCTATCAATTAAGCTCATTACCTCTGCAAAACTTTTTTTGGCTCTTGTGCTATCCTCAAGTAATATTTCTCGTTCTTCTTTTGCCAAAAAACCGGATGTCATACGCACCCAATTACCATAAGAAGTTCCTCCCTTGAGGTTCATTATTTTTTCTTCCGGCTCAGACAACAAATATTTTGACTCTATAAATAAACTTTCCAAATAATGTTTATACTTTTCCAAATCTCGATTTTCAAGTAATTTTTTTTGCATATCTTGCGGTATTTTTGCGAGCCGCAATTCAAAAAATTGAATTTCATTTTGTATGCGCACAGCAAAGTCTCGAATATTATTTTCTTTTGCCTTCAAATCTGGGCTGTTTTCATCTTGCACTGTACGTAAATGAAAATAATATCCTTCGTCACCATCTTCGCCGAAATTTCTTTTTAATAATTCGTATTCGTCAAGCGCCTCTTTAAGAGCATCCAAATTTTTGAGATAATCGTCTCTATTTTTCCATTTTTTTACAAACGCCGAATTTGCTTCTTCAACTTTTTTGCGCGCCTCAATCATTTTAGGGTCATCATCTCCATCAAAAAGCGGCTTTAAATTCCATTTAGTGTAATTTATTGGCAATTCTTTCATAAAATTATTATATTATTCCTTTGTTTTTCATAAAATAATCGCGTAGAAAAATTATTCCGTCCTCTGGTTTATCTACAAACGTGTAAAGTTTTTTATATTTTTCGTGCGCAACTTTATACTCATAAAGCTTTGTTAGAAAAACTTTCAACTCGTCAAAAAATCCTTTTGAATTAAAAACAATTGTTAACTCATCCGCGCTTGTATAGGCCAAGCCATCATCAATGAAATGTTGTGTGATAATCCCATTTGCAGCTCCCCCGCCTTCTTGGACTCCACGAGCAACTGCTCCCATAGAAGCAACATCGCAACCACCATAAATTAAATCAAACCAATTTTTTCCGATTTGATTGCCAAAATATCTTGCTTCTTCAATAAAACTATTGTCTAGATCTTTATTTGATGAACAAAAAACACAAATTGTTTCCTTTTTTGTCATATATTATTTTCCATGACACCTTTTGATGTGCGATACGAATGGGAAGGTGTTATTTTGAGTCCAGTTCAAATGTTCTCCAGATTATCATCTCTATACTTGGCAATAATGGAAACTGCTATCTCATGAGCCAATGCTCGTGCTTTATTTAGTTTTCGTTGTATTTCCTGTTGATTGCTTTTGTGTTCTTTAAGAGGGGTGGAAAATAAATCCTTCGGGTTCTTGCGTACACCAGAAAGCTCGCCGCCTCCCCCGAAAATAGAACTGCTATAAATCATGGGTTTCCCAAACATGCCACACACAACTTTCGTACCCCATTTGCTTTCTAAATTACTGCCTGATGATGAAGTCACTATGCCAATCGTAGCAATGTCTGCCGTAAGACCGTTTTCTTGCAAACCCTTCATTAAAACATCCATAGAACGACCGAGATCAATCGTATCTGTAACAATAAGTGCTTTCCAATCATTGCGATTTACTTCTTTTTTTATCTTAGCGATATGATCTTGTACTAGTCTTTGTTTGGTATGTCTTTCAAGTTCTGATTCGGTGAAAAATGTGGAACCAGCAATAAACTTGATTAGTGGCGACATCATATCTCTGTCCTTATAGACCGCTTCTATTATTTCGCCTATTATCAAAGTTGGTATTCTGCCTGATGCGTCGTCCCCCAAAATAACACTATATTCACCGCGTTCAATATTAGGAAGTAGCTCTTTAATAATTTTTTCGATAGGTAGATGCAGCTCCTTAATAGCGGCCGCTTCTCCGTCAGATAACTCATATTTGGGTTCCTTTTTTGATTCAAACCATCTTTCTGGCATTGTTTTATAATAGAGCTTATTTTTTATTTTGTACATTCCTCTGATGCTCTTCGGTATTTAACATCCCGCGTTTTTGTCCATAGGTACTATTGACATTATATAACCATTTGCTATACTTTAGTCATACATATGAAAAGGCACTTCTTTGGGTTCCGTCCCTAAGCGGTGCTTTTTCTTTTATCCAACTTACTTTGTAATGTATTCATATTGACCGGTACCCCAAAATTAAGACACTGTTTCTAAGAATTTAACAGGTATAATAAGGGTACTATGACAACACAAAAGAAAGGCTTTTGCATAGCCAAAGATGTGAAAGAACAAATCCTCAAACGAGTGAGAGAAGAGGGCATCCCGGTATCACAAGCAGCAGAGGAACATGGCGTGAGCGATAAAACTATCTACACATGGCTTACCAAAGGAGCTTCGGGTAATCCCACATGGAGTGAAATGGCAAAACTCAAACGAGAGAACAAATCATTGCTTGAATTAGTAGGAGCAATGACGCTCAAGCTCTCCGAAACCCAAAAAAAGACTTGAGGCAGGCAAAAACTACAAACAAAACTATCCTTGCAAAAGAACTTGGCATATCACGGAGCAATTTCTACTACCACCATCGTCTTCCCAAGAAAGATTGGTTGCTCAAGCAATGTATTGAGACAACATTACAGCAATTTCCAAGCTATGGACATAAACGTATCGCCTTGCATCTCCATATTAACAAGAAACGAGTGATAAGGGTGATGAAGGTATTTGGCATGAAACCGTATCGCAGACGAGGCAACAAGTACAGAAAAACCAAGGATATTTCGGTTGAGTATCCCAATCTTCTGCTTACCAACATTCCTCAGTATCCCCATCACATGTGGACCAGTGATTTTACGCATCTATCGTTCCATGGAAAAACAATCTATGTGGCCACGGTCATGGATTTGTTTGGCAGAGAAGTTGTCGGATATAGTGTGCTTACCACTCATACAACACAATTGGTAATGCAAGCGCTCCTGTCGGCTCTCCATAACTATCCGGTGCCGATCATGCTCCATTCCGATCAAGGTAGTGAATACACATCAAAAGATTATCTGACATTATTGATCTCTTTAGGCATCAAGCCCTCCATGAGTCACAAAGGATCTCCGTGGGAGAATGGCTACCAAGAATCATTTTATGACAAGTTTAAGATTGACCTTGGAGACCCCAATTAGATTTGAAAGTTTGGGTGAACTGGTTGCCGCCATAGCCGAGACTATGTATCGCTATAACAACTCTCGCATCCATACTATACTAAAAATGCCTCCCGCAATCTTTGCTCAGAGGCATTTCCAAAGGTCGAATATGATCTTAGAGGGAGTGTCTTAAAAAATGGGTACTGCACAAGTCGATGAGGTGTTGCGGGGTTGCGACGGCTGTCGGTGTCGGAGTCTTGCCGTAGGCTCGGATAAGTGGTAGCAAGTCTGCGAGCAATTCACCTTCACTCATCTTCTTGATTTCGGCGTTGGTGTAACCAGCCCGCCGAAATGCTAGTTTCAATTCGTTTGCCTGCCCGACATCGAGCATCAGCTCTGTGTCTGCCATGAAAATTCTCCTTTTGTTATGCAACGCTGTTCTTCGAGAACATTGTTGCAGGGTTGTCCGCGCTATTGCTCCTGTGAGCGGGCTCTACCACCTATTGGCTTTGCCATAGCAGAAAATGTCTTAAAAATAAGGCACTTTTTGCTATGGCTAAGCTACAAGTTAGCATAGGACAAAGTGTTCGGCTTAAGGGGTGCGCGCAGGGATTAAAGAGCTGGTTTCATTATACGCCCATATTATTGTTTTGTCAAATGGCATTTTTGTTATTTTAATATCCAACCGCATGGATTTTCTATATTTTAAGCCGTTTTTCCATCTGCGTATCCATCAAATTGATCAAATTATAGAAAATGTCATGGGGATTTCTGTGACACTAATCTTGCCCTTGACATTCCCATCTCCTGCGCTAGAATGCTAGCAGATCCAAACACAGGAGGATACTAATGAAAGTCCTTGAAAATCCGATTTTCAGAATTCCCGTAGGAATGGCATTGCTGTTCCTTATGTGCGTAATTAGTGAATTTACCTACCATTCACCATTAAATCTCTCGCTCGGCTTAACTGTTGGTGCGGTATTCTCTCTTTCATATTTCGGTTACGAAACGCTCATTCTGTTCCTCAAATACTGCCAGAAAATATGACATCATTTTGCTCGCTGACCGCGCGAGCCTTTTCTTTATCTCATTTCCCATGACACCTCTTATACTTCTTTCCTGACCCGCACGGACATGGGTCGTTCCTGCCAATTTGGCTCGCGCCACTTGCGCGATTGCCAAATTGAGCATCCGCCGTAGCTTTATGCGAAGGCGGAGCCCCACCAAACGCCTGCGCGCTTGGTTTTTGGTATTGTACATTATCAAGCCTAATTTCCTGCATTGGTTGTGCTTGAATTTTAAATAAAAGGTTAACAATATATCCATTTATGTGCCCCTCAAGAGTGCGAAACATTTGCGCTCCTTCGTTTTTATATTCTACCAAAGGATCTCGCTGTCCATATGCTCGAAGTCTTACAGAATTTCTCAAATAATCCATTGCTTCAAGATGGTCTATCCACAACGCATCCATCGCTTGCAACATTGCGCCGCGCGCTATTTCTAAATAACCATTACTTGCGTTCTTTTTTTCAACAAATGACATTGCGAGAAAATCATAAATTGTATTTTCTAAATCTTCTCTGTGTTCTGATTGTGATATTTTTTCGTATAATTTTTGTTCTTCCAATAATTGATCGCCCACTACACTTCGCAATGTCTCTTTAATTTCCTCAATATTCCATTCGGAAGGATAATCGGAATGCGCGTGCGCGCCAAGAAGCGCGCGAATAAAATCTTTAATGACAGAAAATATTTCACGCTCAATTTCTTCTTGAGAAGCAAATAAAAGTCTTTTGCGTCTTCCATATATTGATATACGCTGTTTATTCATCACATCGTCGTATTCTAGAACATGTTTTCTAGTATCAAAATTAAATCCTTCAATTTTTCCTTGCGCTGATTCAATACTGCGACTAATCATTTTATTCTCAATAGCTTCGTCCTCTGAAATACCTAGTCTTGCCATCAGTCCCTTTATTCGTTCTGGACCAGGACCAAAAATACGCATTAAGTCGTCCTCTAAAGAAACAAAAAACTGCGATTCACCAGAGTCTCCCTGCCGTCCAGCGCGACCTCTTAGCTGGTCATCAATACGACGCGCCTCATGACGCTCGGTACCCAACACCGCTAAACCTCCGACTTCTCGAACCATTCGATTCTGCTCAGAGTCCTGGGGGATGCCACCCAGGATAATATCTACACCACGACCTGCCATGTTCGTAGCAACTGTAACCGCATTTAATCGTCCAGCTTGAGCAATAATAGCTCCTTCTTCTTCATGATTTTTTGCGTTAAGCATTTTATGTGATATTCCATCCCTAGATAGTATCGCCGAAAGTCGCTCGTTTTTATCAATGGAGACTGTACCTACCAAGACAGGTTGGCCTTTTGCATGGCGTTCTTTAATCTCACGCGCCACAGCGTGCCATTTCCCATCCTCTGTCTGATAAATACGATCAGGCCTATCATTTCTAATCATAGGCTTATTTGTAGGTATCTGAATTACCTCAAGATTGTAAACTTTATGAAGCTCTTCCGCGGAAGTTATAGCTGTACCAGTCATGCCACCGAGCTTAGAATAAAGACGAAAATAATTTTGAAATGTGATTGTGGCCAATGTTCTAGATTCTTTTTGCACAATCACGCTTTCTTTTGCTTCCACCGCCTGATGCAAACCCTCCGACCATCTGCGCCCCGGCATTAAACGCCCTGTAAACTCATCCACAATTATTACTTCTCCGTTTTTTACAACATAATCGCGATCCCTAATATAAAGAGTTTTTGCTCGAAGCGCCTGTTCTAGGTGACGGACAAAACGCATCCCTTTTTCAGTATAAATATCAGATACTCCAAGCAATGATTCTACTTTTTCGATACCTTCTTCTGTAATAGTCACTGCTTTTAGCTTCTCATCAATGTTATAGTCTATATTTTCTTTTAATTTTGGGACTAGATGAGCGAATGTTTTATACAATTCGCCAGACTCCTCGTCCGGTATAGAAATAATAAGCGGCGTTCGCGCCTCATCAATCAATATAGAATCTACTTCGTCAACAATTGCAAAATTATGTTCTCTTTGAACCATATCTTCCGTGCGATATGTCATATTGTCTCTCAAATAATCAAATCCGTATTCATTATTGGTGCCATATGTAATATCAGCCGCATACGCCTCGCGACGAGTACATGGACGTAAAAAATCTTTTGCAACCTTAAATGATCCAAGTTCGTCTCGCGCATCATCATCGGTATTTTTCCACGTCGCATCATATAAATATGAAATATCATGATTAATACAGCCTACAGTAAGTCCAAGCGCGTCATAAATTTGAGCCATCCACGAGGCATCTCTACGCGCTAAATAATCGTTTACAGTAACAAGATGAACTCCTTTGCCTGTAAGCGCGTTCAAGTATGCGGGCAAAGTTGCAACAAGCGTTTTACCCTCACCGGTTTTCATCTCTGATATTTGCCCGCGGTGTAACACAATACCACCAATCAATTGCACATCAAAATGACGCTGATTTAAAGTGCGCTTTGACGCTTCTCGCACCAAGGCAAATGCTTCTGGCAAAATATCGCTAAGTTTATTTTCTTCTGGACGGTCATCAGACGAGTCCAAAAGCCGTTTTTTAAATTCACTGGTCTTTGACTTTAGTTCATCATTAGAAAGTTTTTCGAATTGAGACTCGAGAGAATTGATAACATCTATAATAAGACTTAATTCATCAATTATTTTTGCGTTTGGATCTCCAAAAATTTTAGTAAAAATACTCATATATTTACTCAAATTTAGCACAAAAAATGGGAGTTATCAAATACATATTATTAAAGCAAATACAAAACACCCGGTTGGGTGTTTTGTATTAGTTGGAAGGAAAATTAGCTTCTCTTCTTCTTTCCCTTTGCTTTCTTTTTTTTTGCTGCCATGAGAATGTTGCGCAACCTTAATTTTTTAAATTTTGGAGCGACCAACCTCCTATATTTATTATCGCAGATTTTTTGAGTGTCAACAATGAAAAAAAATCAAAACTGTGGATAACTCTTGTACGCCAGCTGGCGAATTTTTAATTTTCAATAAATTTTTAATAAAAAAATAAATTATTATCATCTTTGTGTGTATCTTTTGTGATTTCTCCGAGAAATTTAAATGCGCCGCGCCCATATGCTCTATTTATTACTCTTCCTAATTTCAATAAATGCCCTGTCATTTGCGCATGAACAAAAAGCTTAAAAACATCCTCACGTGATTGGAATTCTCCTGATTTGTCGCTTTCAAAAATATCATCAATCAAGTCCCAAAGATCGTTTCGTTCTTTTTTATACCCAGAAGACCAAATTATTTCTCTCCGTGAACCATCAGACAAATTTTCCGTTTGTATATCAGTAACATCGCTATCATCAATTTCGTGTTCTTTTTTGCTCTCTTCTGCTTTATTAAAGATGTCTTTTGTATTTGGCAACTTAGAAACAAATTTGTAGTAAAATTCTTTTGCCAGCTCTTCAATTACCGCCTCGTCAAGTGCGCGAAACACATCTATTGGTTTATGGTTTAAAAAAGTATAAACCTTGAGCCCTACTCTTCTTTGACTTAATTTTACTGTGTCATAATCAGCACCTGCTTTTGCTTGTGCTGGCAAACGATGGACATCAAAAGAAAGAAACGACTGCGCGTGTAGCATTTCATGAACCATTATATTAATATCAGCAATCGTTGATCCATCAGGAATGATAATTATGTGTTGTTTTATAGGAAAATATCGGCCGCGAAAAGAAAACGAATTAATTTTGTTATTCTGTTCGTCATTTAATTGCGCTCGATCCAAAATGTGTATTTTTTCAGGAGACATTTCTTTAATTTGCACAATTCCGTATAATTTTAAAAAATCAGACAGACCGCTATTAATTTGTTGAATTATTTTTACTTCTTCGGGTGTTTTCTGTTTTTCCAATTTAATTGGATCTTTCAATGCAAACAATTCTTCTAAAAATTCAAGAGCGAGCGCCTCATCTTCTTTTGTTGGGGCTATAATCCTATCTACCAAGCTTTTTTGTTCTTGTGATTGTTCTGGTGTCATAGATATCTTATTTCTTCTTCCAAATTTACACCGTGAAATGATTTTACTTTTGATTTTATTATTGAAACAAGTTCTTTTACATCCCTTGCGGTTGCATTTCCTGTATTTATAATATAATTTCCATGTTTTTTAGAAACCATAGCCCCACCAACGCTTGTACCCTTAAGTCCAGCCTGATCTATTAAAAGACCTGATGGTTTTTCAGGAGATATATTCTTAAAAATACACCCCGCGCACTGCGAGCCAATGTCTTGAAGGCCGATTCTTTTTTTTGTGTATTCTAAAATCATTTTTTTGCTTTCTTCCGCGCCTCTAGGAAATAAATGTAAATTTGCGCCAAGTATAATCCATTCCGGATGTTGTTTAAATATAGAATGTCTGTATTTAAAATTACACTCTGTGTTGTTTAATTCTTTAATAACACAATTATTTGTCATGTCAACTTCTAAAACATTTACGCTTTCAACGATATCTTTTGTTTCCAAACCAAAACACCCTGCATTTCCAAATACAGACCCGCCGACTGTTCCTGGGATTCCAATCGCCCATTCAAACCCGCCTAGCCCTTGATTTACAGAAAAATTTACTGCCTGCGCCATGCTCACTCCAGCGTCTGCCATCACCAAGAAGTCCAACTTCCCTAGAAAGTCTGACTTCCTAAATTCAAGATTTCGTAAATTCATTTTTATTATTAGCCCGTCAAACCCGTCATCAGATGCTAAAATATTTGACCCTGCTCCCAAAACAAAAAAAGGAACATTGTAATTCTTTGCAAATAAAAGAGCTTCTCGAATCTCATCGAGATTTTGTGCTTCACAAAAATAACGCGCCTGACCTCCAATTTTAAAAACAGTATACGGCGCAAGCGTTATATTCTCTTGAATTATCATAAGTTAAAACTAATAGCGACAAACAAAAATCACAAGCCACGACGAGAAGGCTTGGTCCTTATACTAGCCCGCCAAAAATTTTTGCTCCTTGAGGGGTCATCAAGGGTTTAACTCCAGAACTATGTCCTTATATGAGTGCCAGCTTAATGACCCCTCAAGGAGCAAAAATTATGCGGGTGAAAGTGCCATTCAATTACTTTACTTGTCGCTGTTAATCTTAACCTTTGTTTATTATATAACAAAAAAATATAACACAAAAGAGTGTATATAAAAATTCAAAACCCTCGTGTTTCCACAAGGGCCTTGAACAGACATAGTTTGGATCCCCAACCTTTCGGTCAAAGATACACTCACATAGTGCCATCTTAGCAAATTATGCCTAGCTTGTCAAGCCCAATTGGTATATATAGTGTGTACAACTACAAATCTTATATTATAGCCTAACAGAATTTAAATTTTGATATATAATAAAAGTAATGAAAAAGAAGGTGCTTTTTGTGATAACCAAATCAAATTGGGGCGGAGCTCAACGCTACGTTTTTGATTTGGCAACTAATTTGCCGGCTGATGATTTTTTGGTGACCGTAGCAACAAGCGGGCACGGCGCGCTTGTGGACCAATTGAAAAAACAAGATATTCAAGTAATATCAATACCTCATCTTGAACGAGATGTAAATATTCTAAAAGAAATTAAGGCATCATTTGCTCTGTGGAATATTTTTAAAACAGAGCGCCCAGATATTATTCATTTAAATAGCTCAAAAATAGGGGGGCTAGGAGCTTTGGTGGCATATCTCGCAAGATTAAAAAATAAATTAACTCCGGCGTCAAAGAAAAAATATATTTTAAATTGGCAAATTATTTTTACTGTGCACGGGTGGGCATTCAACGAAGATCGCTCAAGGATTTCGCGCTATATAATTCGTCTTATTCAATGGGTTACGGCATTGTTTTCCGATTCTATAATTATTATATCCAATCGTGACTACAGACAAGCAATACATCTGCCGATGGTGGATCGTAAGAAATTTATTTTGATTCCTTTGGGGATACCTACTGACAAATTAAAATTTTTACCAAAACTTTCTGCGCGCTCCGAGCTTTCAAAATATACAAAGATAAAAATCTCTTCGAGAAATTGCGTGGTTGGAGCTATCGCGGAACTTACGAAAAACAAGGGGTTGCCATATCTTATAAGCGCAATTGATCATTTACGATCCAATGAATCAAGCGTAAAAAAATTACAGATTATAATTATAGGAGAGGGAGAGGACAGAGAAAGGCTTCAAAATTTAATAAACATTCGGGAGCTTCAGAGTATCATCACATTGTCAGGGTTTGTGCCAAACGCGTCTCAATATCTGCAAGCGTTTGATTTTTTTGTTCTGCCTTCTTTAAAAGAGGGATTGCCTTACACTTTGATTGAAGCAATGCACGCAAAAATACCAATTATCGCGACAAGAGTAGGGGGAATACCTGATCTTATTGAAGAAGATGTAAATGGGATTATTGTGCCGCCAAAAAATTCAGGGGCGTTAACATTGGCAATTGAAAAACTAATAAACGATAAAAGAATACGAACTCGTTTTGCAAAAGAAAGCGGCAAAAAAATAGAAACAAAGTTTTCTTTTGACACGATGCTCTCTGCCACTATCCGATTATATAATAGTATATAAAAATAAAATGGCCGTACTGGCCATTTACTGTTTAAGTATTTCGACATTATTAAGTTTGACAGTTGCACTATTTTCCCACTCGTAATTAATACCGGGGCCACTATAAACTTCTACCAGCAATACAGAGCCAGATTCAAAGGTCAGTTTTAACATATTGCCAGTAAATTCTGCGTGTCTCACTGTTTGTGTTTCTAGTGTTTTCATCAGCGCTTGTTTGACTTGTTTGTCGTATTCGGCAGCTGTATTTCTTGCTGTATTTCTTTTCTCTTTTTCTGTTCTTGCCATTTTAACCCCACAAACAAAATTTACCTTTGAAGCCGAACACCTATAAAATGACAGCATATGAACGAAT
>CAYIWH010000009.1:0-9438 GCA_964367075.1 uncultured Candidatus Saccharibacteria bacterium
GTGATGCCGACTTTCTCGGCGAGTTCGGTGACGCTCATCTTCCTCTTCGCCAACATGACGTCGATGTTAATGATGATTGCCATAGAGTTAAATGGTTAGATCGTTTTCCGACTTCATCTCTACGGCACTTTGTAAAGTTCTTTCGAACACGGCCGTGACAGTTGCGACTACGCCAGATACAAAAATTATAAGAAGACCCATAAAAATACCGCCTGCAATGTCATCGCCTGGGCGAGCTATAAATAGGTAAGCTTCTGCCACTACGATAAAACCAACAAGAGATTTCGCACAGTATTTTATAGTCCGCAAAGCTTTCACAGAATCTAGTGAGAACACTTTATTTTGTCCGATATACCCTAGCAACTTAAATGCTTGATACAGTGCCACAAAAAACGAAATGGATGCTATGTACGCATACGCCAAGAATGGATCGTTGAAGTATATCTGAAAGATGGTGGCGTGCGCGTTTCTGCCCTCGATGTGGGGTTCCCAAAGCATAAGGGCAAGAGCGCCGATGCCGATGAGCACAATGACTACCTGAAGCAATATTGTTGAACTTCTTTTTATAATGTTTTTTATAAATTATTTATATTTATATCTTAATTTAGTGCTTATCGTTTGACAATATATATTTATCGTTATTGTTGAACGAAAAAGTGCAATTACGTGGTGATTTTTGTTGTTTGTTGTTGTCGTGTTTCGTGCAGAACTCCGTGCATCATAATAAAAAGACCGATTGCGCCGAATATTGAACCTGCAAACACTCCGACAAAGCTGGCTGTTGGAGAAAGGACAAACGAAGCCAGGGCGCCAAGCAAAATCATGGTATTTCCAGCACCAAGATATATTGAGCGCATAAAAACTATGCGATTTGCGCGCTCGCGCCATCCGAAATAATAAAAAGATATTGACGCGGTAAGCGCCGCGAGACCGCCGGCCGCCCCTGTCATTATGCGCAACCATGGAGCAAATACAGGGCGCCAGAAAACGCGGTTTCCAACAACCTCGCGAATATGCGGTTGAAGATTTGAAAGCCGTTCTTCTAGAAAGATGATTCCAGCAATTATTATGATAGTAGCCAACATTATGCCTATTGTTTTATTTCCGGAGAATAAAAATGGGATCTGCACCATAATTGCGCTTGTAATATAGAGCATTACATAACCCATAATATTGGTTGCCATAACGCCATATGGATCAGTAATAAAAATTTCTGGCATTGCCCACAATAACCAAAAAATCGAAAATGAGACATAGAACCAGACAAATCGTTTTAGTGGTTTTCCTCCGTTGTGTCGATAATGAGCGCTAAGCCGAATAACCATTGCAACGGCAATAATAACATTTATAAAATTGGCAATTGATACTGGCGCATTCATATTATTATATTAACTCATTGTATTTATTAAAGCCAATGGCTCAATTAATATGTATTGTTAATATTAGTAATGATGATATAGTAAGAGTAGATTTTGAAAATATAAGAGTGACAAATGAAAAGTGATTGTACTGCAGGAGAAAAGGCCTTACAATTATTAACACAACTTGGCGCTAAGCCCGAGAAAGAAATATTTCCAAATTCACCGGCAGATGATTTTTTTAATGTAATATGTCGATTTGATAACGGCGCTCGCGTAGGAGTAATGTCTATATTTCACCAAGGACAACAGAAATTTTTCTTTATTACTTTGAGCGATGGTATGTCGCATCAAGATATCTATTGGTGCCTGACTCTTGGAATATTTTCAGCTTTGGCTTTTGGTTCTGCGCTCCATCAAGCGCACAATTCAAGAGATATATATTCTGTATACGACAAAACCATTATAGATATTCGATTTAAATTGAAATATGTAAACAGACATCTAAGAAAAGCGCAACGTAAATTTCATAATGTGGAAGCCAAATATCTTCACGCTCTTATATCAAAAAGTAAAAAAGGCAATGCACAAAGTGTGGCAGAAAAAGATACGTGTGAATTGCAACAAAAGGCCGATTTTTGTTTAGAAAGATTTTGTGAGGTATTTACACTACAGCAAGAATTAATAGCTGATTTACAGGACGCGATTCATGCTAATGCCTCAACAGCAGAAACATTGCAATGTTTTGAATCCACTACACAGCACTAAACAAATATTTTGCAACAAACGATTAACTAAATACACCCCACGCGATACGCGTGGGCTTTCTTGCATATTTTTTAATAAAATTATATAGTTGTGGCAGAATTGAAAACCTCCGATAGCAAGGGAGAAATAAATGTCTGAAGAAGCACTGACTCGATATAAGCATATCTATGTTATTGATACAAGCGCCGCTGTTCACAATCCAGGCATTTATCGTCGTTGCGCAGATAAAGACAACGCTGTAATTATTCCGTCCGGTCATATTGATGAGCTTGATAGTCTCAAAGAACGAGATGGTTTGCGTGGACATTCAGCGCGCATCGCGTCTCGTTATTTGAAGGAATATCGACGATGTGGAAAGTTACAAAAACGCTTTTTAAAGCAAGGCGTTCAGATTGAAGGCGGCGGCTGGATTTTCTTGGACTCTCCAGATTATCAAAGTGATGTCGCAAAAAAATTGCCAATTAATGCGGAAGAAAGCGTGGACAATCAAATTATTTGCATAGCAAAACAATGGCAAGCGAAAGATTGCGGACCAGTAACTATCATTAGTCAAGACACGCAATTGTTGCTCAAAGCTGATATGTGTGAGGTAGACGCGGAAGAAGTCGATTTGGATATTTCCATCGCGTTACTAGAAGATTTATACACAGGGATGATAGATATCGCAATTGATGATAAAGGCTATGATTTTATATCTACACTTAAACAGCTAAATACGATTGTTTCGGCGGAAGAGGTATTTCGTATAATCGGGCCTTTGACTCTTTATCCAAATCAGTGCTGTCGATTTAAGACGCCAGATGGCAAAGTGCACGCACTTGCTCTTTATAAGAGACATCGCTCAGGATTAAACACATCTGAGCCGATATTTCAATCTGTTAAACGACATGCAAAAAAAGGCGGTCAATCAGGTTTTGCCCCAGCTGATGACGAACAAGACTTTGCTTTTGCGCTTCTTACCGATCAGGATATCTCTGTAGTCACCATGGAGGGTAGCGCGGGAACCGGCAAAACTATTGTTAGTTTGTTTGCCGGGTGTGCTCAAATCAAAGATGGAATTTTTGAGCAAATGATTATTTATTTACCTATTGCAGAGGTTGGTGGAAAATCTCTCGGGTATTATCCTGGCGATTTGCGAGAAAAGCTTGAGCCATGGACAGCTAAGATTCATGACAATCTCAGGTATTTACAAATGTTTATGGGCCGCAAATCGGAAGGAAGAAGTGGTCATCCAGAAAATTTTATTGATGTGCTTCAAAGAAACAACCAAATTACAATGGAACCATTAATCCATGTGCGCGGAAGAAGTATTCACAACGCGCTTATCTGTGTTGAAGAGATGCAAAATTTACCGCCTGGAGCGGCAATGACGATGGTAACTCGGAAATCGTGGGGTTCAAAGATTGTGTTGAGCGGAGATCCTACACAACGAGACAATGAGATGCTGACTGAGTTGTCAAATGGATTGGTATATACTATCGAGACACTCAAGGGTCAAGATTTTTATGGTCATATAAAACTTCGCCACACACATCGTCCTCCAGATGTTCAGGTGATGGCTGAATTGATGAATAAACGATAATTATATCAAACGCCAAGCCCCGATAAAAATCGGGGCCTTTGTATTATGATATTTTTAAATTCGGCTTATAATAGATTATATGAGAATATTTGTTGAGGCGATTATCATGGCTTTAGCCGACTATTTTGGAATAGCCAAATCTCGTGTTTGTCTTGTCTCGGGAATCACCAGCAAGAACAAGGTTTTTGATATTAAATAACAATGATTAAAAGAAAAATTTTTGGAATAATGTGGATACTTGCCGCGATCTTCGCTGTGTATGTTTTTGTGGATCAAAAAATTTTAAAAGATTATTATGCTCGCAATCCATTGGTCGCGACCATAGACAATTTGCCTACTGTAGGAGAAATTAAAAAAGAAGTTGTTGCTCCATTGCCGTTGCGCGCAACAACAACGTCCAGTACAGCAAGAATTCAAATTACCACAACTCAACTGGTGGCGTTTACAAACAAGGAAAGACAAAAATTTGGACTACCTGCTTTAGGAGACAATTTTATACTAGATAGCGCGGCATTAGCAAAGACAAAAGATATGTTCACAAAACAATATTTTGATCACATTTCTCCGTCTGGTGAAAGTGTCAGTAATTTTGTAACAAAAGAAGGTTATGATTATTTTATAATAGGAGAAAATCTTGCGTCAGGGGGATTTAAAAATACGGAAGCAATTATAAACGCATGGATGGCAAGTCCAGGACACAGAGACAATATTTTAAATCCAAAATATAGAGAAATGGGCGCTGTTGCACTATCTGGAAAGTTCGAAGGCAAAAACATACTATTCGCTGTTCAGATATTTGGTACCCCTTCTTCTATTTGTTCAAAGCCGGATGATGCTATCAAATTAAAGATAGAAGATATAACCAAAATAATTGACACAAAAAAGCAAATATTGGACGTTATGCGTCAAGAAATTAATTACAGCAATATAGATTATATGAATAATGTTAAAATAAATGAGTATAATGTTTTGGTAAGAGAGTATAATAATTTAGTGGATCAAGCAAAAAATTTAATAACAGCGTATAATGATCAGGTGCGGCAATTTTCCGAATGCGCAACTGCGGCGGCTCGATAAATATTTATTTTACTATATGTCCCAATATTACAATCCACAGCGTTCTAAAAATCTTTTTAATTCTGTGTCAAAAGCACCGTTTAAATTGAGCAGAAGCAAAATCGATCTTTTTTTAAATTGCCCTCGTTGTTTTTATTTTGATCGTAGGTTTGGCGTAGGCCAGCCTCCTGGATATCCGTTTAGTTTAAATAGCGCCGTGGACACACTTTTAAAAAAAGAATTTGATGCGCATCGAGCAAAAGGCTCTAAACATCCTCTGATGAAACAATATGGGATTGATGCTGTGCCATTCGCAAACGAAAAGATGGATGATTGGAGAGATGCGTTAAGGGGAGGAGTGCAATATCTTCACAAGCCCACCAATTTTTTGATAACAGGCGGTGTAGATGATATTTGGCAAAATTCAAATGAAGAATTACACGTTGTTGATTATAAAGCTACAGCGAAAAGTTCTGAAGTAAATTTGGATGCGGATTGGCAAATAAGCTACAAGCGCCAAGTTGAAATATATCAATGGTTACTCCGCAAAAATGATTTTAAGGTTTCCAATACGGCATATTTTGTCTATTGCAATGGAGATACCGACAAAGAGGCATTTGATGGCAAACTGGAGTTTAGAATTAAAATTATTTCATATGAAGGAAACGACAATTGGGTGGAAGGCGCTATTAAGTCAGCATACAAATGTTTGATGAGCGATGTTTTGCCTACATCAGGAGATGATTGTGATTTTTGCAAGTATCAAACAGCGGTCCGTGAAGCAGAAGCTGTTCGAAATCCGACTTCGAACATTTGACACAAATATGTTTTATTTGGTATTGTCTTAGTAGATTATATTTTTGAAAGGCGCATATAATGTCAGAAGATGGTGTTTTAAGAATAAATACAAAATATGGCTCATTGAGTGTTGGAGATCTTGCAGTTGCAACAATTGTGGTAAATGGCAACAAAGAAATTAATATTATTTTTGTTTGCGAATTTTACAACGGCGAAACAGAACAATACATTCATTTTTATACATTTTGTCCTTCAACAGAAGATACTGATAGAAAAACACTTTCGTGGGAAGAATTTGAACAAACAATAACGAAACTTAATATAATTTGTAATTTCAGTAACGTGTCTTTCTGGCATGACTTTATAGGACAATATCAGACCTCTCAATTAATTAAAAAAGCAGAACGCTTGCTAACAAATCATATTGCTCACCTTGCAACACCATAAAGGGCTCAATTAAATATGAGCTCTTTTATTTTTGTGTTTTTAATGACAAAATAAATTATAACCATGTATAATCTATAAATATGCTTCCTGCTGTAGAGCACAAATCAAGACCAATTATAAAAGGCAAGCCTCGCAAAGTGGCCGTGTTTGATGTGGACGGTACAATTTTTCGATCAAGTTTATTGATTGAGTTTGTGGACGCATTGTGGCAAGAGGGTATTTTCCCAGCAAATGTACCAAGCGAATATAATAAAGCATTGATAGCGTGGCTTGATCGAAGCGGATCATATGAAGATTATATTCATTCTGTTGTTAGGGTTTTTGATAAAAATTTAAATGGAGTCGCGTATTCAGATTTTTTGCGTATTGCGGAGCGGGTAGCTCTATTTCATCAAAATAGAACATATCGATTTACCCGCGATTTGGTACGAGCGCTTAAAAAGAAAAATTATTATTTGCTTGCCATATCCAATTCGCCTAAAACAATTCTTGACGGATTTTGTAAAAAATTAGGCTTTGATAAAGTATATGGAAGAATTTATGAAAGCGATGCAAAAGAGATACTTACAGGAGGAATTGTTTTTGACGATGTTATTTCAGACAAAAGCAAAGTACTTCTGCGCGCAGTAGAAAAAGAAAATCTCACGCTCAATGGTTCAATTGGAGTAGGAGATTCGGAAGGAGATATCCCATTTCTTAAAATGGTAGAGCGCCCAATTTGTTTTAATCCAAATACAGTTCTTTATAAACACGCCAAGCGTCATGGATGGGAAGTTGTGGTTGAGCGAAAAGACGTTATATATAAATTATAGATATTAATAGTGTACATAAGGCCTATACATTGATTTGCGCGACTCCACAAGATGTGCTATTTTTCTTGTAGAAATCTTTGAGAGTTTTGTAGGTATATACAATGGCAAAAAAGACAATCAAGATTTACTTAGCTGGGCGTTTTATGAAATATTGCGGATATCCTGATTGGAGAGATTATTTAATAAAAAAAACAAGAGAACAATTAGAGGATATTCCTTTGGGTCAAGAAATTGAAATAAAATTTTACGATCCGCGCACGGATACCAAGCAATGTGGTGGCTTTGCATCGTTTAATTATCCTGACCGAGAAGGAGTGCTCGCGAGTGATATCGTATTTTTCTTTGATATTACTCCTGACAATGTGCAGGAAGATCCTGGGGCGGTCAATGAAGCAACCATAGGGATAGAAAACGGCAAAGTAGTTATTTTTTGCACCGAGATGTCTGTAATTCATCCGATGTTTGGCAACTATTGTTCTGGTGCCATTGCTATAGGTATGGATTCCGGCATTGAGTGGATTTTATCATTCGCGGAGCATGGGCTAGAAAGTTTGGAGGTCTATCACAAAATGATCGAAACAAGAAAACGATTAAGGTTTGCGAAATAAATTAAATCTCGCATTTAAAGACAAGGTGCCGACAACAGCGGCACTTTTTTGTTTATTCGCTTTCCAAAAAAAGAATAGTTGACTCTCTGTATTTTTTATATTAAAGTGGCGCATAGATAAGAGGAGAAATAATTATGTTTACGATACTCAAAAAAGATAAACGCACGCGAGCGCGAGTAGGTCTTTTACAAACCAAACACGGCGTTGTGGAAACGCCATCGTATGTCATTGTTGGCACTTATGCAAAAGTAAAGGCACTAGAGTCATCAGATATTGTAGCAAGTAAAACTCAAATGATTATTTGTAATACATATCACTTGTGGAGGCTCTTGAAAGATGGATTAGATCATTTTGAGGGTTTGCATGAGCGACTTTGTTGGGATGGCCAAATTATGACAGACAGTGGAGGATACCAAGTATTTAGTCTTGGTGAGAAGAGAAAATACGGCGATGGCAAAGTTATCAATAATGATGGAGATCCGATAGAAGAAAGCGGAAAAGATGGGATTGTGACTGTTACGGAAGACGGTGTATATTTTACTGACGACGGTGAAGAATGTTATCTAGATGCAGAAACTTCGATTGGCATTCAAGCGCAATTGGGTGCTGATATTATTTTTGCATTTGACGAGTGTACTGCACGCAATCACGACAAAGAATATACGCGCAAATCAATGGAGCGCACTCATAGATGGGCGAAGCGCTCTTTGGACGCAAAAACAAGCGACCAAATATTATACGGTATTGTGCAGGGAGGCCCATTTAAAAATTTGCGAGAAGAAAGTTCCAAGCTTATTGGCAATCTACCATTTGAAGGATTGGCGATTGGGGGTTATCTTGGTACAAAACAAAAAATGCGCGAAGTTGTAGAATGGTGTGTACCGTTTCTGCCGGAAACCAAACCGCGTCATTTGTTGGGCATAGGAGCAGTTGACGATTTATTTAATTTTGTAGAATGTGGAATAGATACGTTTGATTGTATTATACCGACACACTATGCAAGAAATGGAATAATTTGGACCTCGGTTGGTATTATTGATATAAAGCGCGGTAGGTATGCACAAGATAATTCACAAATTGATACAGAATGTATGTGTCCAGTATGTGTGTCATTGCATTGTAATACAAAGGCAGATTTATATTGGGCCTTTCGACAAATCCCGATTTTTAATGGAAAACGAATTTTGAGATACGAAAAGAATTTGGAAGGCGGATATTGCGCCACACTTCACAATGTGTTTTTCTTCAACAATTTGATGGCGCGAATTCGACAAGCTATCAAAGAAGATAGATTTTTAGAATTTAAAAAAAAATTTCTGACTAAATTTAACCGCTCATAGGAGTGGTTTTTTTATTTTTAAATTAATATTATAATACAAATGATGAACTCAATAGAGAAAATAAAACAGAAAAGCCAGCAATTGAGCGTGGAAGTACGACAAAAAACCGTTGGATATGGTATTAGCGACCATATATTTGATGCGTCTGGCTCAATCAGACAATGCAAACAATCAAAAAACATAAATTTATAATACTAATTATATTGTTGGCGGCCTTTTTGCGGCTGTATGGTCTTTCGCATGGAGATACAATGAATGATGAATCATTGATGGCTTTTCGCTCAATCGGATTGATAGATTTTGATGAAGCGGCTTGGCAGACTACTCCATTTGAATGGTTTGATCCACTTGTCAAATTTTCTCCTACAGTGCCGGAGGAGTATAAAATTGGAACAGGTATTCCTTGGTGGGCGCATTTATCTTGGCACGACCATCCGCCACTAGTATTTTTGGTGCAAAATATTTTTATATCTATTTTTGGCGAACATGCTTGGGCATTTAGATTGCCGTCGGCGATTTTGGGAGTGATTTCCGTGTATTTTATTTATTTAATCGGAAATCTATTATGGACGTGGGGGCGAAAAAAATGTTTGGGGACGACACCACGGGCAGGGGTTGTTTTAGGGGTTTTTAAATAGGGGGGAAGAAAAAACAATAAAAAAAAAAAAA
>CAYIWH010000009.1:9448-24551 GCA_964367075.1 uncultured Candidatus Saccharibacteria bacterium
TTTTTTTGGTTTTTTTTTTGTTTTTTTTTTTTTTTTTAATTTTAAATTTTTTTTTGGCGTGCTAACAAATTTTTGTTTGTCCGACGTCCACGAGGCGCAGGATTGTTTTCCGCTCTTATATACGCGGTGACACTCAACGGAATATACATATCTCGCGCGGGAATGCAAGAATCGTATGTGATATTTTTTATTCTGTTCTCATTATATTTTTTTATTCGAGCCATTAATTTGCAGGCTGGTGGAGAAAAATATTTTCTCATAACCGGTGTTGTTTTAGGATTGGGGACTCTTGCGAAATATACGACTTTTTTTGTCACATTGCCAATTATATTTATCTATCTTTTATTATTTCGGCTAGAAACATTTTTTAAAAAAAAGTTTTGGCTTAGCGTCATATTATTTTTTGTTATGATTAGTCCAAGTATTATCTACAACATTGAATTATATCGAGCGGTGGGACATTTTGATTTTCAGCTCTCAACAATTTTCGGGCAAACTCATCCTGCTTGGCAAGTCCAACCAGGAAAAGATATCGGAAGCGTTTCAGATAGAATTAGCGCGCTTGTACCGCGTATGATAGCAACGAATTCATGGGTGTTTTTGAGTTTATTTGTTATAAGTATTTTAGGATTTTTATTTTCGATATTTCGTAATGGCCGAGAAACAATAAAAAAATATTCATTTTTAATAATTTCTTTTGTTTGTATTGTTGCGCTATTGTTAGTTATTGGCCCATCATACCGATTTCTTACTATGCTTATGCCTTTTATGGCGCTATCAATTGGTGTTTTGCTATCACATATACTTTCCGCGTCCACACAATACGAAAAATCGTCCCCCCTACATTCTATAAGCCGTTCCGGCAAAATTATTGCTCGCACTGCTAACCGGAAACGATTTTTTGTATTGTTTGGGCTTGTTATATTTTTCTTATTTGAAATTTTCTATTCATGGAATAATCAAATAGCTTATTATCCTATTGGACGAGAGACATGGTTTGCGTCGAAAGTAAGATATGAAAATTATAATTGGGGATACAACGAATTGAATAATTATTTTGAGAACGAATTTAAAAACAAAATTCCCGCGCTTACATTTGATTTGCGCTACCAATTTTTAGATAAATTGCGAGATGATGCGCTTAGTTACGGTTTGCAAAAAGGATATCAAAAATATCCAGCGCTTGTGGTTTATTTCGGCAATTTTGATCAAGCAGGCAAATTGTGGTCGTTTGATCGACTACATATATACCATGCATGGCCAGTTATTTCATTACAAGACTATTATGATTATTTAACAAAAAATGGGCAAAATTTTTACACAGAAGCTGGATTTAAAAATTATTATTTTATAATGCCAACAAATAGTGTGCCGACCGCAGAATTTAAAAAATTGATACAAGGCGCCGAAATTATCGAAATCAAAAATCCAAGAGAGGACACCGCGTTTTTGGTTTATAAAAAATAAAACATTGTTGTTTTCGCAACAGTAGAGTAATATAATAATATTAAATTAACATACTTATTATGCGACTTTTTAAATACATACGAAAACATTGGGTTTTGTCAGCATTATTGGTGATAGTGCTTGCTTTGATTGTGTGGTTCTTTTTTTTGAAAAAGCCTGCTGATAAGAAGTATGAATATGTTGCGGTAAAACGAGGCGATGTGGTGCAAGAAGTTAGCGTAACTGGCAAAGTGGAGCCTGCTAAAAGCGTGAGCTTGTCTTTTGAGAAAAGTGGACGAATAGTGATTTCCAATGCTGATGTTGGTTCTCATGTGTGGGTAGGGCAAACACTTGTGGAGCTTGACCACGCGGAAATTTCTGCTCAATTGGCTCAAGCAAATGCCAATATAAAAGTGCAGCAAGCAAAATTAGATAAATTGTTGCGCGGTTCTAGACCTGAAGAAATAGTCGTAGAGGAAACAAAAGTTGCTAATGCTAAATTGAATGTTGTTGATGCAGAACGCAATTTAAAAGATAAAATATATGACGCGTACACAAAATCAGATGATGCCATAAGAAACAAGGCAGATCAATTATTTAATAATCCTCGAAGTTCAAGTTTGTCGTTGAAAGTTTCTTTCGCAGATTATGCAACTGAGGATTATTTGAAATTACAGCGCCCAGCAATTGAATCACTGTTGATTAAATGGAGCGCGCTTATTGATGTATCAATATCCTTAAACAATATTGATGATAGAGCTCGCAATACTCAAAATGATCTTCAAACAATTAAAGAGTTTCTTGATAAGGCAGCGTTTGGTGTAAATGGTTTGACGGTTGGTGGCAGTGTTTCTCAAACAACCATTGATTCATACAAGGCGGATATTTCCACTGCTCGTACAAATATAAATACTGCAATAGTTAATTTGACAGCGGCTATTGAAAAATATCAAACGGCAAAATCTACGTTAAATCTTGCGGAGCGAGAACTAAGCGTTATAAAAGCCGGAAGCGACAAAGAAGATATTTTGGCTGGCGAAGCGGCTCTTGAAGAAGCAGAAGCAAGCGCCAAAATTTACGAGGCACAGCTTGAAAAATATATTTTAAGATCTCCAATGAATGGTGTTATTACTAAGTACGATGCAAAAGTTGGAGAAGTTGCGTCTTCAAATAAAGAAATTATTTCTATAATTTCCGACAATCAATTTCAAATAAAAATGAATATTCCGGAGGCAGACATCTCTAAAATTCGTATTGGCAACATTGCTCGTGTTACGCTTGATGCGTATGGAGATGATGAAAAGTTCGAAGCAAATATTGTTACAATTGATCCTGGAGAAACTGTAGTGGAAGGCATCGCCACATATGAGGCTACACTGCAATTTAAAAAAAACGATGCACGCATCAGATCCGGCATGACCGCAAATATTGATATTGAAACGGCGCGTAAAAACAATGTTTTGAGCGTACCTCAACGAACAATTGTTTCTAGAGATGGAGTAAAATATGTAAATATTTTTATTGGGCAAAATATTACCAAAGAAATTATGGTAAGCACAGGGCTACTCGGTTCCGAAGGTAATGTAGAAATTACATTAGGACTTTCCGAAGGGGACAAGGCAATTTTATTTATTGAATGAGTTTAATTAATACAAAGAATTTAGGAAAGACTTATTTCAATGAAGGCGTTGCTACCAACGCTCTACATGATGTTTCTTTTTCCATAGATGAAGGCAAGTTCGTAGCCATTATGGGCGCGTCTGGTTCTGGCAAGTCAACATTGCTACATATTTTGGGATTTTTGGATAGGCACACAGATGGTGAATATAGATTTGACGGCAAAACAATCGATGAACATTCAGAGGAAAATATCGCGCATGTTCGCAACAAAGAAATGGGATTTGTGTTTCAAACATTCAACTTGCTTGCTCGAACCACTGTACTTGAAAATGTAAAACTTCCATTGTTATATTCTCGCGTACCCGAATCGCTTTGGAATGAGCGCGCGCTTTCGGTTATTAAATCAGTTGGATTGTCTCATAGATTGGATCACGAATCATCACAACTTTCAGGAGGAGAAAAACAAAGAGTTGCAATAGCTCGCGCTCTGATAAATCGTCCGCGCATTATTTTTGCTGATGAGCCAACGGGTAATCTTGATTCAAAATCAGGAGAGATGGTAATGGATACTTTGCAAAAATTAAATCAAGATGGGCACACTATTTTATTAATCACTCACGAGACCTATACTGCGGAGCACGCAGAAAGAATTATAAAAATTCATGATGGTGAAATAATAAGTGATGATTTGGTAAAAAATAGGCGCACCACAAATCATTTCATTAAATAGAAGAAAAAATATTTTTATATGCGAATAAAATATCAATTTAAAACTGCGGTTACCGGGCTTTTTACTCACAAGTCGCGGTCACTTCTTACTATATTGGGCATTGTGATTGGTATTGCCTCTATTATTCTTATCGCGTCTACCGGAGAGAGCGCGGAAAAACTTATTACAAATGAATTAGGTGGCTTGGGTGCTGAGACCATCGTGGTGCGTCCTGGCAAACAACCAAAGGGCCCGTCTGATTTTGCAGATACGCTTCTTTCTGATTCTTTAAAAGACAGAGAGCTAGAGGCGCTTCGCAAAAAAAGCAATGTACCAAACGCAGTTGATATATCCCCGGAAGTATTGATATCAGGAAGCGCGTTATATCAAGGGCAAACATTTAAACCTGTAATACTTGGATTTTCCGCGGAATTTATGGAGAAGGCCATGCAATTGCGAATTTCCGATGGTGATATTTTTACTGAACAAGATATTCGAGGAAAGGCGCGGGTGGCGATTATTGGAAGTCGTGTAAAACAAGAGTTGTTCGGTGAAGAAAATCCTATAGGAAAAAACATACAAATTAAAGATACAAAATTGCGTGTTATTGGAGTTTATCAACAAAGAGGACAGGTGGTTTTTTTTAACGCTGATGAATTGGTAGTTATCCCATATACTACGGCGCAGACATATTTGTCTGGCGTCAAGCACTATATGCAAATTGTAGTGCGCGCGGAAAATGCCGCGTTGGTGGACAGGGTGGTTTATGATATTAAACAAACATTGAGAGACTTACATAATATTACAGATCCAGATAAAGATGATTTTCATGTTGATACGCAAAAAGGCATTGTAGACCAAGTACAAACAATTATTGGTGTATTTACAATATTTTTATCGCTTGTGGTTGCTATTTCACTTATTGTGGGCGGGATTGGTATTATGAATATAATGCTTGTGTCTGTGTCAGAAAGAACAAGAGAGATTGGACTTAGGAAGGCGTTGGGGGCGACAGATAAGAATATTTTAAGTCAGTTTCTTTTGGAGGCCGTATTGTTGACAGGGGTCGGCGGAATCATAGGAGTAGCAATAGGGTCGCTGTTGTCAGTTTTTGCGACTATCGCAATAGGAAGTTATATGAGTACAAGTGTTGCTTTCGCGTTTCCTATTATTCCATCTTTAATTGGTATTACGAGTTCAATGTTGGTTGGCCTTGTTTTTGGCATATATCCTGCGCGCCAAGCTTCCAAAAAAAGCCCCATTGAAGCCTTGCGATATGAATAGCTTAAATTGTTCAACATCTGATGTTGAACAATTTGTGTTCCGCAATGCCTTATGTATTTCGTGAATCACAATCGGCAACATTCACTCATTCGTATGCAAATGTTGACAATTACACACCGGTATTTTATGTTAAACAACATACCAATCTTCCCACAAAAACCAAACACCCTGCCGGATGTCTGGTTTTTAGAAATATGGTATAGTGTTTTTATACACCTATGTCATCTTCGATTGAAGAAATCAAAAATCGTATAGATATAGTGGAGTTTATTGGGTCATATTTAAGACTCCAAAAAGCCGGTGTTAATTTCAAGGCGCCCTGCCCTTTTCACAATGAAAAAACCCCGTCTTTTGTGGTATCTCCTGCACGGCAAATTTGGCACTGTTTTGGATGCGCCAAAGGAGGCGATATTTTTAGATTTCTTATGGAAATTGAGGGATTAGATTTTCCTGAAGCGTTGCGAGCGCTTGCCGATAGAGCTGGAATTGAATTAAAGCGCGAAGATTCAAGTTTGCGCACAGAACGCAATCGTCAAATTTCAATGTTGGAAGAAGCCGCAAGTTTTTTTGAAGCAAATCTTCAAAAAGAATCAACACCACTAGATTATCTTACAAAGCGAGGTGTTCAAAAAGAAACAATTAAAGAGTGGCGAATTGGTTTTGCATCAAATGAATGGGAAAATTTGGCAAAGCATTTGAGTTCAAAGGGTTTTAATGGAGAGGAGATAGAGCGCGCCGGGCTTGCTATAAAAAGCCAAGCAAGCGCGCAAAGTCGCACGGCAGAAGCGCGATACTATGATAGGTTTCGTGGACGAATTATGTTCCCAATTTTTGATTATCAAGGAAGAGTGGTGGCGTTTGGCGGGCGTATGTATCCTGATCGTGAAAACGAAGCCAAGTATATTAATTCTCCGGAAACCGCGCTCTATCAAAAAAGCAAAATATTATATGGTTTAGATAAAGCAAAAACGCATGTTTTAAAATCAGGCGCGTGCGTGATAGTCGAAGGATATATGGACACAATTATGTCATGGCAAGCCGGTGTAAAAAATGTCATCGCTTCATCTGGCACAGCGCTTTCTTTGGATCAATTAAAAATTTTACGTAGACTATGTGAAAAAATTGTTGCAGCGTTTGATATGGACATAGCAGGACAAGCCGCGACCAAGCGAGGAATTGAGATTGCATTAAAAGATGGTTTTAATGTTTCTGTGATTGATTTGGGAGACGTCAAAGATCCAGCGGACGCAGTTGTCAAAAGTCCCAATATTTGGACAAAAGCAATCGATTCGGCACGTCACATCGTTCAATTTTATATTGATACGGCAATACAAAAATACAAAGCAGACACGCCTATGGGGAAGCGTGAAATAGAAACAAATGTTATTCCTGTTATTGCTTCTTTGACCTCTGATCTTGAGAAGGCGCATTGGGTGAAAGAATTGGGCAACCTTTTAAATATACAGGAACAAATAATTTGGGGGATAATAGGAAGGTTACAAAATAAACAAACGTTTGAAACAACAGCACCTGAAGCGTCGCTTTCTGTACGCTTGCGTTCGCGCAAAGAATTGCTAGAAGAGAGAGTTCTTGCTATGCTTATTAAATCGCCAAAATTGCTCGAGGAACCTGGCATTGTTCTTAATTCGGCTTTTTTTTCAGACAAGCGCGAACCTGTTTTTAGATTATTAAAAGACGGAAAGATTGAAACTGACGACGCACTAAAAAATTACATTTCTAGATTGATTTTAGAAGCCGATTTGTTCTTGGAAAGCGTTTTGGATGCTAATCTTGAATTTAAAAAATGGTGCAGTGAGCTTGAAAAAGAATATTTGAAAGAAGAAATGGCGCATATTTCCGGGCGCATACAAGTAGCAGAAAAAAACAACGAGGCGAGTATTCCAGAGCTTTTACAAAAGTTTTCCAATATATCTAATAGATTATCAAAGTTATAATAAAAGTAATTGATTATGCAAGCTAAAAGAAAATCTCATAAACCAATACACAAACGCACTTACAAGGCCAATAAAAAACAATCTAAAAAAATAATTCATAAAAAACCAACAAGTGAAGTTTCAGAAGTTAAAATTACAGCGGCGCAAATAAAAAAAGAGTTTACGGAAGACAAAGTAGAAAACGTGCTTCGCAAAGGCAGGGAACGCGGATTTGTTACTTATGCGGAAATTCTAAACGTATTTCCGCACATAGAATATAATGTTATTTTTTTGGAGGATTTGTATGGACGACTGGAAACAGCAGGAGTTGATGTTTTGGAAGGACAAGAATTGCTTGATATTGGCGATAAGCACAATAAAAAAGTCACAAAAGAGCGACACGAAGACACTGCTACCGATTCGGTACAAATGTATTTGCGGGAGATAGGCCGTATTTCACTGCTCAAGGCGGAAGAAGAAAAAGAACTGGCTAGGCGTATTGAAGTTGGCGATGATGATGCTAAAAATAAACTCGCTCAAGCAAATTTGCGCCTTGTAGTATCCATTGCTAAAAAATATGTCGGCAGATCTCATAATCTTACTATGCTTGATTTGATTCAAGAGGGGACATTGGGACTTTTTCGGGCGGTTGAAAAATTTGATTGGAGGAAGGGTTATAAATTTTCTACTTATGCCACATGGTGGATTCGCCAAGCGATAACTCGCGCGCTAGCTGATCAAGCAAGAACAATTCGTATTCCGGTGCATATGGTTGAGACAATTTCAAAATATCAACAAGTGCGAAGACGATTGACGCAGGACTTGGGTCGTGATCCTTTGGCCGAAGAGTTGGCGGCGGAAATGAATATTGAAATCGGAAAAATTCATCATATTCAACAAATTTCTCAAGATACCGTGTCCCTTGAGGCTCCGGTAGGCGAGGACGATGAAGATTCAATGTTGGGCGATTTTATTGAAGATGATAAAATGTTAACTCCTTCACAAGAAGCCGCAAATAGATTATTAAAAGATCATATTCGCGAGATTATAATTGATTTGATGCCAAGAGAGCAGAAAATTTTACGAATGCGATTTGGTCTGGATGATGGCATTACTCATACTCTGGAAGAGGTAGGTAAGGAATTTGGAGTAACCCGCGAACGTATACGACAAATTGAAGCAAAGGCTCTCGAAAAAATCCGTGGACACGAAAAAATTATTAAACTGAAGGGATATTAGGCATAATGCCATCAAAAAAAATAATTCTCTTTTTAATTATTATAGTTGTTTTTGGTAGTTTTTTACGCTTTTATTCTTTAGGTTCTACCGAACTTATCCACGACGAGGGGTTGGATATTTTCAGGTCAATTGGTTATTTGGATTATTTGGATAGTGCCGCTCAATCTACTCCAATTCAATGGCTTTTCGATAAACCTTTGCCATGGTGGACAAACCTTTCTTTTCATGATGATCCGCCTCTCTTTTTTATAATTCAGCATACATTTATTAATATTTTTGGGGAAAATCTTTTTGCGGCACGCTTGCCGTCCGCTTTGGCAGGAATCGGATCAATAATATTGATATTTTTTATTGTAAGGCGATTCCTAAATTCAGATTTTGCTGGTTTTGTGGCGTCGTTTGTATTGTCTATTAATTTTGCGCATATTTGGATTTCTCGTATTGCAATATTAGAATCCACTGTAATATTTTTTGTACTTCTTAATATTTATTTTTTTCTTAGATTTATAAGCTTTGGGAGTCCGACTTTCTTCCGGAAGTCGGACTCCCAAATAAATTGGCTTTTATTTGGCGTGACATTGGGTCTCTGTTTCCTTACGAAATATACCAGTATTTTTATTATTCCTGTTTATGTTGTGTATTTATTGATATTTAATAGAGCGATATTTAAAAAACAAAATTTATATTTAGCTTTTATCATTGCAAGCATCATTTTTTCTCCAGTTATTGTGTACAATATTTATTTGTATCAAACATTTGGACATTTTGACTTGCAGATAGCTACGCTATTGCGACAGAACGTTTCTTATTGGCAAGGGGAATCTGGGAAAACCCAAGAACCATTTTCAAATATCGCAGAAAATTTGATGTCTATTTATTCTTTGCCAATTTTATTGTTCGTGATTCTAGGCATATTTGTATCATGTACGTTACTCATTATAAAAAATAAATTTATTTATGAGATAAATCATATTTTAATTTTTATTTTGTCGCTTTTTGTTTTCATCACATTTCTCTTGGTATTTATCGGCTCCGCGATTCGTTTTGTTGTGTTTTATTCAATTCCTATTACTATGATTACCGTAGTTTTATTTATGATGGCGCGGATATTTGTTGATAAATACAAACAAACTTGGATCAAGCACACATTTGTAATCGTTTTTGCAGGATTTCTTGCTTATGAAGGAATGTTTACAATAAGTGCGATGCGAAGCGTGTATGCGTCTGATTTTGGTGTAATGGCTATAGACGGTTATTTTGATTCTACTTTTAAAAATGAGCGACCTTCAGGGCTTCTTCAACACGAAAATCCTCATTTAAATAAAATAATTCAAAAGTACGCATCCGGATATCCAAATACGCTTGCTCCGTCTGGCATTATCTATGATGACAATATAGAATTACCACATCGCTTGTGGTTAATAAGTCGCAGAGAGTTTTACCATGGTATTCCAATAATGCCGGCAAGCGAGTTTTTAGGCATCATACAAAAAGAAGGGGCAGGACAATTTGCTGGATTTACTCTATTTTTTGTAAAAGCGGATATAGGCGCGCCAGTACGCATTACAAATCAATTACCACAAGCAGGACAAATTGAGGCGTTGCTCAAAAATAATTTAAAATTATCTCCAGATGCGATTTTTAACGACGATTCCGGTAACCCCGCTTTTAGAGTGTATAAGTTTTCTTTTCAATGATTGCATTCAAGAGTTTTCTAATTGCGTTCATTTTGTCTAAATCATATATAGATATTGAATGAATATTTTTGTTGAGAGGTTTTAGAATTTTTGTGATTTCCGTAATTCTTTTTTTATCTACTGTGTCCGTTTTGGAAATAATTATATATTCCTGTTTTTCAAGAAGTTTAGGATTGTATGCTCCGAGCTCTTTTCTTGTAGTTTTGTAGTCAAACAGAGGATTTTGTGAATCCGCGCTAATAAAATGAAACAATATCCCGGTTCTTTCAATATGTTTTAAAAATTTTATTCCCAATCCTTTGCCTTCGGATGCGCCTTCTATCAGTCCAGGAATGTCGGCAAGAATTAATTCGTGATATGCTCCAAGATTTGGTTCAAGAGTTGTAAATTGATAATTTGCGACTCTATTTTGCGCGTTTGTGACTTCATTTAGAAAACTTGTTTTACCGATGTTTGGAAGTCCGATAAGACCAATGTCAGCGATAAGTTTGAGCTCAAGCTGTATTTCACATATATCTCCTGCTTTGCCATGTTGAAATTGTTTTGGTGTTGTATTAGTGGGGGATCTGTACAAAAAATTACCCTTACCGCCTTTTCCGCCTTCCGCGACGCGAACTTGTTGATCAAGCGCGGTTAATTCATGTATTTCTCCTGTGGTAATATTATTTACAACCGTACCTCTAGGAACATGAAGCACTAGATTTTCTCCTCTGTGCCCGTCGCGAAATTGTTCACGCCCGTTTTCTCCGTTTTCTGCTCGAAATATTTTTGTTGTACGAAAACGCCGCAATGCGCCCAAATCGGCAATTGTCTCAATATATATATCTCCGCCTTTTGCGCCACTGCCTCCAGTGGGGCCCAATGCCATTTTGACATTATTAAAAGCAACAGCGCCATCACCGCCTTTTCCAGCAACAACTTTAATTTTTACATTATCTATTAACATTGCTGTTATATTATAGCAATTTAGCTAAATATGATACTGTCCTAATTTTTTGTTAATAGATATCTATGCTGTCTTTTTATTTGCACTTTTTCTTGCTGGCTCTTTTTTCAAGCATGAGCCGTTTGATTGCAAGCCGTTTTTTAGTTTTGTGAGAATGTTTTGATTTTTTGTGTGGTTTAAGCCCAGCCTCTCTTTTTGCCATATAAATATTTGTTATTAATAATGTTGTTATTATAAATGAAATTAGTGAATAACTCAATAAAATCCTCTTATTTGTTGATTCGTTAGGCCACAGTTTGATGGTATTGCATTTAATTATAGGGTTTTATATACTTAGTATATTATTAATATTAACATATAAAATCTATGCTTTCGCGCAACTTATATATTGTACTTGCCATCGTGTTTTTAATTTTTGTAGCCGTGGTTATTAATCGTTTTGCCCCGCAGGGCTCCGCAAGCTCTTATTTGGCAACGCAAATCGCTCAATATGATATTCCTAGCATTAGCAACCCCAACACAATTTTTGTCAAATGGAACTATGCTTATGTGGGCACTAATAAAAATTTAGGAGCTGGTTCGGAGTTTTATATTTTTAATATTTCAAATCCGCAGCAAATCAGCCCTGTTGGACAATTTAATATTGAGGATGATATTAACTCTATTTATGTTGACAACAATATTGCGTATCTTGCTACATCGGCTAACGACAAAGAATTAATTTTGCTAGATGTAAAAAATAAAAGCGCGCCACAAATGCTCGGAAATTATGATGTTCCAACAGGCAACAACGCCCTTTCTGTATATGCGGTTGGCAACACTATTTTTGTTGGCACGCAAAACAATTTAAATGGCGCCGAATTTTATACGTTAAATGCCAGCAGTACTTCTACAATTATACCGCTGGGATCCTTTGATGTGACCGCGAACGTGAATGATATAGATGTTAGCGGAGATTATGCGTATCTTGCTACTTCTAATGGTACACGAGAATTTTTAGTGCTCAATATATTAAATCCGCAAAGCATTACACAAAAAACATCAGTTAACATAATTGGAAGTACTATTGCAAATGGAGTAGCATATCATGATGGTAAATTATTCGGAGTTACAAATGATAATGGTTCAAATCCTGACTTTTTTATATGGCAAATAAGTAGCACCACACCTCTAAAATTGCTGAAATCGTTTGATTTTGGGACTAATAATTCGGATGTTTTAATTTATGAAAATCAAGCATATGTTTCGTCAAAAAATAGCACTGGAAATATTATTGCTGTAGATATTTCCGATCCCTCCGCTCCTGTAACAAACATTATATTTGCCGCAAATGCTCCGGTAAATGGTATTGGCATCAAAAATTCCAATTTGTATCTTGTTAATGACAATAATTCCGAAGAGGTGCGTGAAATATTTCCTAGTTTGGATAGTGAGCCGAAGCTCGCAGATATAAATGGCGATAATCATGTGACTATTACGTGTCTTGGTGATTCCAACACTGCCCAGTTGCCTCCACCTTCCACTTTCAAATCATGGTGTACTATTCTTGGCAATAGTATCGCGTCTTCCACACAGGGTGTGTGGCGCACTACGAATCAAGCGATAGTGGCGCAATCTCTTGTACAATATGGTATGACACAATTAAATTCTGCGTTAGAAAATGATAGTCCAGACGCAATTATTATTGCTCTTGGTTCGTGGGATATTGCGCTACTTGGTATCTCGGCTGATTATACATTTGAAAATATTATGAATACATATCGTCAATTAGAATCTACAGCGCGTTCATATGGTATTGATACATTTTTTGCTTTTCCAACACTAGTGTTAGATACATATGCGCCGTTGTATAATCACAATGTTTTAGACCTTCACAATCGTCTTAGACATGAGTTTCCTGCAGCGCACATTATTGATTTTCCATCGCCATTAGTGAGACCAAATGATTACTTTGATAATGTTCATTTAAATCAATTTGGTCATAATAAAGTAGCTCGCGAGGCGTTGCGCGAGGTATTCCCAAACTCCGCTTCTAGCACAAAATTAAAATAAAAAAGCTGTTTTTAACCAGCTTACGTTTTAGTTTTATATAGCAAATGAAACTTTTGATTTGTTCGGAAGTTCCATGCTCCACATTTGCACTCAATTCTTCTCAAGGACCAATGACCCCCAGGAAGAATAATAATTTTGTTGCAATTCCAACAGACAATAATTAATTTCTGCGCATCTTGATACGGACATTTGCAGTTACAAGGAAAGCAAAAAAGATCAATGTTAGAACGATAATTCAGCGACAAAATGAGTATATTTATATCCCTGATTTGAGGAGCTTTACTAATATCTAATCTATCTTATTTGTTATCTTATAAATGGTTTTTGATTAATTTTCTCTAATAATTCTAAGGTTGCCTTCACCGAAGGATTATCAGTATTGATTAGGATTAACCTTGAATCGTATTTCTTTAATAATGGGCTTAAGAACTCATCACCCCAAGAAGGAGAGAATGTAATTACTCCTTCGAAATCTAATTCAAGACTTTCATTTTCGCCTAATACCATTAATGGTGGTTGAAATGCCGCAAAAGCCTCACGACCATTTTGGCGAGAAATCAATGTTGTTCCAAATTTTTTTAATTCTATTTTCATATTTAGTTAAAATGTAATTAAAGCAAGACATCCTCTGAATGGTTCTGACGAATATTTTATGTCCAAATCGTTATCATCTTTCACTAATGTCAGTTCGGCATTCCCCGATTGAAACAATAAACCGATTGGATTTTCAGAAACTATTTTACGCACAAATTTGAGGCCATTACCACGATTTTCTGGAGAACGACCAGACAATATTTCTGTAAAAGCCACCTGTAAGGCCTTCTCGTCATTGTTTAATTCTGGCTTAATACGTTTTAATGTGGCAAGAATGCCAACTCCTCTATCAGCCAACACGATGTTCCGTTTGTTTACGTCATATGCAAAAAATATTCCAGCGATGTCAGGCCAATTACCCAAATTATGGTCAAATGAATTATTGCCTATTTCCCCAGCAACTGCTACAACCAAAGGAAAAATATTATTTAATTGTGGAATTACCATAAGAATATCTTGCATTTTGGTCAGTCTTGTTTGAAAAACTGCACTATTGGAACAATAAAATTGTGGTGGCAATTCTGTTTCCTTCAATACCCAATCTTTTGCTAAACCAAAAAGATCATTAAGGAAAAGTTCCACCTGGGGTTTATAATACAAGCGATAACCAGCTTCTGATATTTTTGCAGGGTTCAATCTACCACTCTTATCCCAACGACGCAGGGTATCTATTGAGACTCCTAATATTTGAGCGGCTTCGCCTATTGTTATAAAGTCTTTTTCGTCACCCATTTGCCCAATTGTATCATATAACAAAACCCTATGCAAGTTTCTTAAAACCCTATGCAATGGGTACTAAAATAAGTGGTTTTGAGCATATTAAAAGCACTATGAATGATATTTCTTAATTTACCCCACTCCGCTACTCACCATTTCTTTTCCTTAAAACTTAAATTTGTACTGTATTCTAGCACCAGAGATATTTTCAAGAATGGTTTTCATTTTATCCACACCCAGCCATTTTAAATTTCCTAGGGGTGGTGTGGTAATCATAAAGGATATGAATAACAAACATTTTTCAGTCCCTGCATTAATGGTTTTTGAGGGTTGATGTAAAATGGCAGGGTTGTGGAGTTTCGTAATTCAAAGCACAAAAACCTTCCGAGAAAACGGAAGGTTTTTGTTTGGCGCAGAAAAGCTTATAAACATTTTCTAGAATTCAATTACTGAGCTAGACCTGTATTTACAACCTCAATTTTAACTCCATACTTTTCCAGAACCTTAGTAAGCTCATCGTTACTGGCCGTAGTCAAAAGAAAATAAAAAGGCCCACTTACGCAAAGCGTTGTGGGCTGTGGAGTGAAAAATCAAACCATTATTCTCTAAAAAGTTTTTGATATTCTTTTGCCCAATCGGGAGTTCTCCATTCAAATTGCGTAAGAGCGAAACGACCGAGCTTCTTGAGCGCCACAACCGCATCTGACTTGCTTTGATTTTCCGTGAGCTCTTTCTTGATTTCGGTAACAATAGTTTGTATTGTTACTTCGATTGCGATTTCAGAGAACATTCCCATAACTTTCCTCATTACATACAAAATTTACCTTTGAAGCCGAACACCTATAAAATGACAGCATATGAATGA
>CAYIWH010000010.1:0-23899 GCA_964367075.1 uncultured Candidatus Saccharibacteria bacterium
TGGGATTATGTGGCTTTGCGCAAGGCGCAAAGCCACCAAGCCGAGGGGCGAAGCCCCGAGGCAATCCTCTCTGAAAAACGCGGAAGTATTGTTATGTGGACCTGGGGAGAATCGAACTCCCGTCTACCGAATGCAAATCGGTCGTTTTACCACTGAACTACAGGCCCATTGTGCAAATAATAGCATCAATTAAGATTAATGTTAAGAATAATAATTCGTGTGTTATAATTGTCGCCAACAGCGGCCCAGGCGCGCCCGGCGAAGAAACAATATTTTTTGGGTTGGCTCACACAAGATGCTCTACAACGATTTCAATGCAATATTTTAAGAGTGTGCGCTGGCAATCCAGAAACGACAGGATATGGAGCCACAGGACCAATAACTCGCAACGCGCTTAAAGGGATATAAGAACTAGCACTAAGCTTGTAATTACAAATCACTTGCGATTAGTGGTTAAATTTACTAGAATTATATCATGCTAGATATAAAATTTATCCGTGATAATATTGATCTGGTCAAAGATGCTGCGCGCAAGAAAAAGATCATTTTAGATGTTGATCGTCTAGTGGTTTTAGACGAAAAACGCAGAGTTACAATTGCCGAAGTGGATGAAATGCGCAGATTACACAATGAACAATCTGATAAAACATCACAAATGCATGGTACAGACAGAAACACTTTTATTACAAAACTTAAAGAAGATAAAGATAAAATTTCTCACAAAGAATTTGAATTAAGAACAATTGAAAACGAATTCAATGAGCTCATATTGCAAGTGCCAAATATTCCTGATCCATCGGTGCCAGAAGGGGATTCGGACTCGGATAATTTAGAAATTCGCGATTGGAATCCTTTGGGAGAAGATTCCCAGCTTCCTACTTTTGAAGCGCTTGGCGGACGAAATTATCTTACATTGATGAAAGAACACGATATGTTGGATATTGAACGCGGCACAAAGGTTGCCGGATTTCGCGGATATTTTTTAAAAAATGATGCCGTTCTCATTTCTTTCGCTTTGTGGAAATTTGCTTTTGATTTTATAGCCAACAAGGGATTTGTTCCATTTTTGGCTCCAACACTAGTGCGAGAAGAAAATTTAATAGGAACTGGACATTTTCCAAAAAGCCGTGATGATGTTTATAAAATAGAAAATGATGATTTGTATCTTTCCGGTACCGCGGAAATTCCTATGACTGGATATTACCGAGATGAAATTTTAACAGAAAAAGATCTCCCAAAAACATTTGTAGCATTTTCTCCTTGCTATCGCAAAGAGGCCGGAAGTTATGGCAAAGATACAAAAGGAGTTTTACGAGTTCATGAATTTTATAAAGTAGAACAATTTGTGCTTTGTAAAAATGATCACCAAGAATCAGTGCGTTGGCACGAAGAACTGACCAAAAATTCAGAAGAATTATTACAAGCGCTGGAGATCCCTTATCGGGTGGTTATAAATTGTACAGGAGATATTGGCCAAGCGCACGTAAAAACATATGATATTGAATCTTGGTTTCCGTCAGAACACAAATACCGAGAGACTCATTCTTCGTCATATTATCATGATTTTCAAACAAGACGCGCAAATATCAAATATCGCGATAGCGAAGGAAAAATTCGTTTTGTTCATTCTTTAAATAATACTGCAATTGCCACTCCTCGTATTTTACAAATATTTTTAGAAAATCATCAACAGCCAAATGGCTCCATTAAAATACCAAAAGCACTCCAAAAATATTTTGGCAAAGAAATTATTTCAAAATAAAAATACTCTAAATGAATGTATCTGAAAGATACAAAATCAGGCGCAAAAAACTGCTATGGCATCGCGCCATATTAATATTTGCGCTGTTTTTATTTTTATGGCTGATTTTTTGGGGGTCTTTTTGGATATCATTTTTTAGAATCAAATCAGTAGAGATTGACGGTACACTAGAGCTGAAAAAAACAAATATACTGGTTCTAGAATATTTAAACGGCTTAAATAAATTTTTTATCCCAAAGAACAATTTTTTTATTGTTGATACAAACGAGATTGAACAACTAATAAAAACACAAAATCTCGGCGTAGCTGTAACTAAGAAACACTTTCCACATACAATCAAAATTTCATTTCCAGAACGTGAAGCTCATTTTATTATCTGCGCGCTCAATGATATTTGCTACTATGTAAACGAAGCCGGACTCGTTTATAGCGAATCTCCGCAATTTAGTGATTATCCGCTTCCTCTTATAGTAATTAAGCAGAATTCAGTTCTACAGAAAGATAGCGCGCTTATATCATTAGGAGACTATTTTACAAACAAAAACAATGTGCAATATTTAAATACACTAATGCTGGGATTATCGAAACTTGATATAGAAACTAAAATTATTGAAATCACAAATCAAAATCAATCGCGCGCACCATTTAATTTTAATGAAATTAAAATTTTTACGCCCAAAGAATGGTACATTTATTTAGATTTACAAATATCTGCTGAAGTAGCAATAAACAACATTAAATTGCTTTTTGAACAAAAAATCAAAAACGATAAAGATAAACTTCAATATATAGACATGCGCTTTGAAAATAAAGCATTTTATATGTTATACTAACAATATGGCACAGGAAGGTATACAAGAACAAATAAAGCTTTTGGAGGCACAGTTGGAAGCTAAAAAACGCGAACTTGAATCAATTGGAGAACATAAAGAAAATCATGAAGTGATTCGCGAAGTTATAAAAGATATCGCTCAAAATCCGATTGTCCCGCTTGTATCTCCAGCACAAACCGCAATCACAGACGACCAAAAAAAACTCGTCGAATTAAAAGAAAAAGAACACGAACATATTGTGCGAGAACTTTTGAATCTCGCAATTTCGAAAGATCCGTTTTCGGCGATAAAAATAGCTCGCGCCTTAAAAAATCCACACATTGAAGACGAATTTCATGATAAATTGGCGACTTATTTTGACAAGCTTATTGAATCGCGCAAAATAATCACATAAATTGCAATATGCAAACTGCGATAATTAATATTTTCATTTTTGTAGCTATAGCGGTGTGTGCGTGGATTATTTTGTTTGTATTATATCTCAAAAAGAAGCGTGAGCGCGATATCGGCGCAGGGCTTAATCTCGCGCTTTTTATAGTGAGCCTTCAGGAAACAAAAACAGGTCAAGGAAATCCGGAAGAACAAGTAAAAAGTTTTATTTTTCAAATGGAACAATTTTTAAGTGGCCTAGCAACACTAAAGAGATCACAATCTTCTTCACAATTGTGGAAACATCCCGCGTTTGCACTGGAAATTGCCGCACACAATGTTGGATCTAACATTTATTTTTATGTGGCGTTTCCTCGAGCATACGCGGATGTGTTACGAAGCCAATTGCATGGAACTTTTCCTGACGCGCGCATTGATTCTGTGCCAAATGATTATAATATATTTAATCCGGAAGGCGCGACAGCTATCGCTGTGCTTTCTAGGACAGCTTCCTCGCTTTTACCTATAAAAACTTATAAAACATTGGGATCAGATCCTGTAGAAATAATTACATCTGCTTTTTCAAAACTTCACGAATTTGGTCAAGGCGCCGCTATTCAATTGTTGATACGAATACCATCTTCTAACCCACAAAAACGTTTTAGGAACGCAATATTTGGGTTAAAAGAAGGGAAGTCGCGAAAAGATATTTTTGGAGAAAAATCTTTTTTTGAAGAAATTAGCGATTTATTATTACCAAAAAAACATGATGAAAATAAACCAAAGATCAGCGACGATTCCGCAATAAAAATGCTTGAAGAAAAAAGTTCAAAACTAAATTTAGAATGTAATATTCGTATTGTATCCTCCGCGAAAACAGTTACGGAGGCAGACCAAATTATAAAAGAATTAAAGGCGTCGTTTCTTCAATTTCAAAATCCTGACGGCAACGGATTTAAAATTAAAGAATTATCGGGAAGGCAATTTTTCAACGCGATAGAACAATTTTCTTTTCGTTTGTTTGACGAAAAAAATATTATTTTATTAAACACGGAAGAAATTGCCAGCATTTATCATTTTCCTTATTCCCGCAAATCGGCGCCAAGAGTTCAAATGCTCAAATACAAAGAAGCACCGCCACCCGCTAATTTACCGAAAGAAGGAATTATAATTGGAAGAAGCTCGTTTAGAGGCGAAGAACTTCCAGTGCGCGTATTGAAAGATGATTTTCGCAGACACTTTTATATTGTTGGTCAGACAGGTGTTGGTAAATCAGTACTTCTTGAAAATATGGCAATACAAAATATTAGAAATGGAGACGGTGTGTGTATTTTAGATCCACACGGAGAACTTATTGAAAAAATATTGCCACTTATACCAAAAGAACGCGTAGAAGATGTTATTTATTTTAATCCAGGGGATACTGCATATCCAATGGGACTCAATATGTTGGAATATGATCCAAAATATCCAGAATATAAAAGTTTAGTTATTAATGAGCTTTTGGAAATCTTCAATAAATTATTTAATATGTCAATTGCCGGAGGACCTATGTTTGAACAATATTTTAGAAATTCCGCGGCTCTTGTAATGGAAGACCCGGAATCTGGCAATACTGTTTTGGATATTCAACGCGTTTTTGCAGACAAGGAATTTCGTGATTACAAACTCTCAAAATGTAAAAACCCGGTAATTACAACGTTTTGGAGACAGATTGCCGAAAAAACAACCGGCGAGCAATCATTAGCGAATATGTCCACATATGTCATAAGCAAATTTGATGTATTTTTGTCAAACGATATTATGCGTCCGATAATAATGCAAGAAAAATCAGCATTTAATGTTCGAGATATTATGGACAACAAAAAAATACTTTTAATAGATATGGCAAAAGGCAAATTAGGCGAAACAAATTCATATCTCATTGGTCTTATTATTGTAGGCAAAATTCTTATTTCGGCGCTTTCGCGCACAGATATAAAGGATGAAAATTTGCGCAATGATTTTTATTTATATATTGATGAGTTCCAAAATGTTACGACCAAATCAATCTCATCCATATTATCAGAAGCGCGCAAGTATCGTTTGATTTTAACTATCGCACATCAATTTTTGGGACAAATTACTGATGAAGAAATCAAAAAATCAATTTTTGGGAATGTTGGCAATATTTTATCGTTTCGTGTAGGAAGCGAGGATGCGGAATTTTTAGAAAAACAATTTGCGCCTGTATTTGCCGCTCAAGACCTTACAAATTTAGACAATGCACACGCCTGTTTTAAACCATTGATCAACGGGCTAACTACACAACCATTTAATATTAAAACATATTTTCGTGAAAAAGGTGATCCAACATTGGTGGATTCAATAAAACAGCTGTCTCGACTAAAATATGGAAAGCCAAGAGAAGAAATTGAAGCAGCAATTATGTCTCGATACGAAGGGATATGATTATCACGAAATTGGATTATAAACTTTCCTTTTTGATAGGAACATTAATTGGAGTTCTACTGCTTCCGATACTTTTTATTTTGGATATTTCGTTTCCATATCGCGTAGCAATTGTATTTTTTGCTCCTTTTTTCGCAATACCTTTAGGGTTGCTATTTGGTAACTTTTTACAATCATATTTTGGAATAGGAGCAAGATTTAGTAAATATGCGGCGTCTGGAATTTTAAGCTTCGCTATTGATTTTGCTACACTAAATATTTTAAGTTATTATACTGGTATTACAGCTGGGTTGACAATTGGATGGATCAATTTGCCTGGGTTTTTATTGGCGCTAACCAATGCGTATTTATGGAACAAACTTTGGGTATTTTACAAAAATGATGGATCCGGAATTTTTACCCATTTGCCAAGGTTTCTTTTTGTTGTATTTGTAGGCTTAATAATCAACAGCTCAATTGTTATTTTTATGAGTACTAATATAGCGCCACCGCACCAAGCATTTACAGAACAACGTTGGTTAAATGTAGCAAAGATCATAGCCAGCGCCGTCGCGGTAATGTGGAATTTTTTTGGATATAAATTTATAGCTTTTAAAAATTAATGGAAACTCAAACAGAAAAATCTAAAAGCATTGTTTTTGCAAGAAAATATCGCCCGCAAACATTCAAAGATGTTATCGGACAAGATCATATTGTTCAAATACTTCAAAATGCGGTATTAAAAAAACGTGTATCTCACGCGTATTTATTTTCTGGGCCCCGCGGCACAGGGAAAACTACAGTAGCTCGTATTTTGGCGCGAGAGCTTGGGTGCGAACAGGAAGATATAGTAGAAATAGACGCCGCTTCATCGCGAGGGATTGATGATGCAAGGGCTTTGAGAGACGCTGTGCAATTTTTGCCAATGAATTCTCCTAAAAAAGTGTACATAATTGATGAAGTGCACATGCTCACAAAAGAAGCGTTTAATGCGTTATTAAAAACGCTTGAGGAGCCTCCGGAACACGTTGTTTTTATTCTTGCGACAACAGAATTAAACAAAGTCATTGATACAATAGTATCGCGCACGCAACAATTTAGTTTTCACAAAATATCAATTCCTGATATTGTAAACGAATTAAAACGGATAGCAAAAGCTGAAAAAATTGAAATAGAAGATGATGCGCTAAAATTGATTGCGTTTTTGGCAGATGGGTCCCTAAGAGACGCGGAAAATATGCTTTTGCAAATTCAAAGTATCGGCAAAGAAATTATTAACGAAGAAGATGTGCGATTGATGCTGGGCGCGCCACCGGAAAAATCCACGGATATAATTATGCGCCTTGCTATAATAGGGGAGACGGCAAAAATGCTCGGAGAATTTGACACTGTGTTAAAACAGGGTATTGACCCGCAGATGTTGGCAAAATTATTGCTTCGCAATTTTAGAGCGCTTTATTTTTTAGCGCTTGACCCATTTACAGAAAAAATGCTTTTACAAGAATTCTCGCAAGAAGAAATAAGCGCGCTTCGCGCGCTAATAGATGCTTTTTCTAAAGAAGATGACAAATCACCAGCAAACAAGCTAGAATGCGCCGTAGGGTACCTATTAAACGCGATTCGTATGCCACAAGACGATTTTTTGCCTCAATTACCGTTGGAGCTGGCTCTTATTAAGATCGCGACAGAAAATTGATTTAAATATAATTTTTGTGCTACAAATACTTTTATGACGAAAACAAAGCGCCTAAAAATTTTTTTTCTCGATATTTTGACCGATGATAAAGAAACCAAAAAACGCCTACAAGAAGAAATATACAACGGAGAAACCTACGCGAAGCATATGCAAAATATGTTTGGCACTAAAAATGCCAAATTTATATCTGTTGATGCGGCGCATGATAAACTTCCTGCTAATCCGTCAAATTTTGATGCGATAGTAATAGGTGGTTCCACTCATGATCCGGTAGATGGAAATGAAAGCAAATGGTTTGCCAAAATATACAGATTCATTAATAAGGCAATTAAAAATGATGTTCCGATTTTAGGTATTTGCGGTGGACTGCAATTTACTGTGCGAGCGCTAGGAGGAAGTGTAGTTTATAATCCAAACGGCAGAGAATTTGGGACAGTAAAAATCTCGCTTACAAAAAACGGATCAAGAGACTTATTATTTAATGGAGTGCCAATAACTACAAGCGCGCAAGTAAGTCACAAATGTATGGCAAAAAATCTCAAATTAAACTGGAACCTTCTTGCGTCATCAAAGATGTGCGGTATTCAAGCAATCGCGATTGGAGATAAAATACGACTTTTGCAATTTCATCCGGAAATGACCGCATCTCAAGTGAAAATTATGGCAATTTCTCGTAAAAATGTGCTTCTTAAAGAAGGATTTGTAAAAAATGCAAAAGGTTTCAATGCGCTTATCAAATCAATTTCTAGCACTAATAAAACGGGAAAACAAATTCTTAAGAATTTTATTAAATATTTTGTCTTGCCGCATCACCATTCCAAATCATAACAAAAGCTGATAAATCACCAATTTTTATAAATGACATGGTAAATTTTCATTTTTTATGCTATTTTATGATAGTTAGTATTTATTTGAAAAGTGTATTTAAAAATTTTCTTTCTATGTCTGGGGAGTCGTCTAACTCGCCCCGCCATAGGCGGGGTAAATAGGACACATAATTTTTATGGTTAGTTTATATATTTTAAGGAATAACAAAAACCGTTATTATATTGGAATCACTCAGCTTGATCCAATAATTAGGTTAAAACGACATAATAATGGACATGTCTATTCAACAAAATTTGGCAGACCATGGAAATTAATTCATGTTGAAAAATATGAAAATATGATAGAAGCTAGAAAACGAGAGAAACAAATAAAAAGCTGGAAAGGAGGAAATGCTTTTAAAAATTTTCCATCCAAATCTGGGGAGTCGTCTAATGGTAGGACATTGCCCTTTGGAGGCAAGTATCCTGGTTCGAGTCCAGGCTCCCCAGATTTGGATGGAAAATAAAATACTATTTAAATCTATTTTAGAAAAAAATTGAAAAAAATAACTAACAAAGAATCAGGAAATTCAGGGGAGCAAGAAATTGTGAATCTTGTTCCGTGCCCAAATTGTTCAAAGAGGTTAATGAAGCTACCACCAAACTATCCTTTATATGATGTTCAATGCACAGGATGCTCTTTCCGTGCGCAAGTAAAAACAAACCAGAGCAGGCCAAAAACTGTAATTTTTGGAGCTGGATGGCAAATAATGAATAAGGTTTTAAAATCTGGCTATATGACTCCTCCGCTTTTTCTAAATTTTAAATGGGTCGAGAAGGGTACTCAGAAACAGGAGGTTAGATTTTACCCATTCGTTCCCAAAAAGAATCTTTCCAACTATCGTCTTTCTGAAACTGCGAGACGCGCTAATTATGAAATGTTTACTTATATAGGAATGGATAAGCTTCCTTATTTTTTAGTATTTAAAAAATGAATAAGATTCAAAACGATATATTAAATTACCGAGAAATGTGTGACGCTGAAAATATTCAAACACTACAGCGCGGTATGAATTTTCGAATGAACCCATCTTATTCTGTTATTTTGATGTCTCAAAGATCCAATGCGCCTTATCAGGACAAAATTCATGATGATGGTGTAACACTTGAATACGAGGGCCATGACACTTCAAAGAAATCTTACGACCATGATCCAAAAGGAGAAGATCAGCCAGATAAACTACCAAGCGGCAAGCTAACTCAAAATGGCTACTTTATAAAAGCAGCACAAGATTATAAAAACAAATACAACGCTCCCGAATTAGTAAAAGTTTATGAAAAAATTTTTCCTGGAATCTGGTCATTAAAAGGATTTTTTGATCTTGTTGACTATAAAATAGTTAACGATGGAAAGCGTAACGTTTTTCGATATATTTTAAGATTGTCGAACAGAGAGTGCGGTGATAATTCTGTTGCCATAAAACTAGAACACACACGCCTTATACCTTCGGAAGTAAAGAGAGATGTTTGGAAACGGGATCTTGGCAAATGTGTAATATGCGGGAACACTAAAAACCTTCACTTTGATCACGATTTACCATTTTCCAGAGGTGGTACAAGTTTGTCTGCCAAAAACGTGCGCTTATTGTGTATGAAGCACAACTTACAAAAATCAGACAAAATTGAGTAATACTGACTCACTATAACTTCCCTAATTCGCGCGAATGGATGAATAAAGTACTCTATGTTATGTTGATACAATGAAAGAATTAGAACAAGTATTCAAGGCGCTTGCCAATAGAAGACGACTTGCGATCGTAAAATATTTAAAGAAAGCACACAGCGCATCGGTCGGTAATATTGCTGAAGAAATTAAATTATCATTTAAGGCAACATCAAAACATCTTTCTATTTTATTTAATGCAAATATTTTGGAAAAGAAACAAATAAATTTGTCGGTATTCTATAGCATCACCGATATTCCCTCATCAATTATAAAAAAGTTGCTTGAAGTTTTGTAATATTATAATATTTTTCTCTATCTCTAATTCGCGCGAATAGGAGAATGATAAGAATAGGAAAACAGTAAACAAGAATTTATTTCAGCACACCCCATATTTTAGGATCTTCGCTGCCGTCAAATTTAAAGACAGCAATTCCGCGGACACCTAGTTTGCGCGCAAGTGAGACTTTATCTGCGATTGCAGGCGCATCGCTCCATGAGAGATAGTTGAATGGCTGTGTTGTGCTTGCTTGCGAGTTTGCATTTTCCGCAATTGAAGAAGACGCTGTAATTGATTGTTGTGTTTGAGTCAGTTCATAATCAGAAAGCGTGGTCGTTGCAAGTTTATTTGGGTCGTACATAAACCCAATTTCATTTGCACTATTTCTAGTTGGTGTAATACCAAGTTTTTCAGCAATATCCAAAGCATAACCCGAATTAAAAGGCCAAAGAACCTTGTATTGATATCCATTGTCGGTAATTGGAGTTACTTCATATTCATATCCATAAGTAGGCACGCCGATTATTATTTTATTTCTCGCGATACTTTGCGCGGCAAGCGTTACTAAATTTTCCACCCATTCTGGATCAGCTGTCGGCGCATATGGAACTTTGCGAATTTTATTTAATTGCACATCTATCACACCTTGGTCATAAGCCATTATTTCAATTCTATCGCAATATTTATTCATCTCTACATAATCGTTCGCGTAATCTTTGGCGTCTGGCGGAATTACAGCGCCGGGACTATAGCGATTTTCAAGAGGCATGCGTGCTTCAATCGTACAATAAACCCATTTATTACCAATACGCTGGTAAAGACCCTTTAGAAATGTGGAAAAGTATGTTATCGTCTCGTGTCGCTTTGCTTCAAAATCTATATCAATACCGTCAAACTCATTTTTTTTGACTAAATTTGCTATCTCATCTTCAAGTGCTATGCGTGTTTTGGTATTGCTCAATATTTTGTGTATTGAATCACCATTGCCCCACATCACAGTTGGGATTACTCTCACTTTATTCTTTTTGGCCTCCGCGATAAAGCTAACCCATGGCTCTTCTGTGATTTTTAAAGTATCAAAAAGAGTACCATCACTTTTTACACTGTATGCGAATGGCATTACACTTTTAAGCTGTGAAAGATGCGGCAAAACATCTTGTGTTCCAGTAGCTGAGCGCCAGTACGGAATCCAACCGGAAAATTCAAAAGAACCAACTGCGCGAGGAGTAAGTTTTTTTGGATTTATAGTCGCCGGATTGTCATAAGCGGCGCGTGCAGACAAAAGCGCAGATTTTGTCTTTTGGCCTGCAATGCCGTAGCCAGATGAACCTGCACAGATGACATTGTGGTCGCATTGGAATTTTTTTACAGCGGTGTCCGTAAGAGGTCCAAAATAACCGGTTGTTTTTCCTGAAGCAAGATATTTTAAAGCAATAAGCTCGTTTTGTAACGCACGAACATCACTACCAGAAAATCCAAGCGACAGTGAACGCACAACAGCTTGTGTATTCAAAGGCGTCAGAAAGAGAAATAAAAAAAACATGGAAAAAATGACCACAATAGTATGCCTCATATATACATTGTATCAGAATTTAGTATTTAAAGAAAATTAAAATATGTGTTATAATTAACCTATGCTTGAAATATTGACGACAAAGCCTGTTTTAATAGGACTTCATCTTGGATTTGCCATTTTGGGTATTGATGCTTTTTTGTGGCTCATTGGTGAGATAGTAAGTAACACTGGATCTTCTTCACGCCGACTTTCTATTGGAATAATCGGGCTTTTTAGCTATATTCTTACATGGATAATCGGTGGTTATTATTACGTTAAATTTTATGGTCCGCTAGTCAAACCGATCATAAAAGCCGGTTCTGCGCCATGGGCTCATGCAATTGCAATGGAAGCAAAAGAACATATTTTTCTTTTTGCTATTCCAATTGCCATTACTATATGTTTACTTGCTAGACTTAACGCAGACGAATTGGAATCATTGGGTCTCAAAAAAAGATTTATACATCTTACTGCTATTTCTGCCGGACTTGGATTGAGTATTGGAGTTATGGGTTTTATTATTTCCGCCGCCGCTAGATGGGGTGTTATTTAATATATTATGAATAAATTAAAATCAATTTACTCATCAGCATACTCATCAGTCGTTACTATTTTAGCAGTAACCGTTGTTACAATAAGCGCGGAACTTTCCGTGTCGTTTAAAAATTGGCTTGCTGGATTTACCGGACACCATTGGGTAACAAAAAGTTATTTATCTTTTATTGTGTTCGTGTTATTTTATATAATATTTTCTGCAACTAAAAAATCTCCGTCAAATCGCGAAACACAAAAAGCTCTTTTGGTCCTACAAGTCTTTGCTATACTTGGCTTTGTGACGATTCTTGGCTTTTATTTCTACGAATTTTTCGCGCAGTAATAATTATTATTTGTTTTTATGAAAACACATTCTAAGTCCGTGTTTTATAATTTATTCAGAAATCTTGTAAAATTTTTCACTATTATTTCCGCTTTTTATGTTGGTACAGTAGTTGGCAAGGATTTCCTGCATTATAAGGTTAATAATACTGGGATTTGATTCGTTTATTGATAAGTATATAATAAAATATATGGTTATAAAACACAGCATAATTAAACGTAAACGGACGATAAAAAAAACCGTAAAAGGCAGAAAGAATAAATATGATAGGACAAAAAAAGTAGTAAAAATTTCCAGAAAAAAATCTGCGAAAACCACTATAAAACTTAAAAAAAACAAAAAAAACCCAATTATCTCACCAAGAGCAGAAAACACATGGGAAACATGGCAAACCTTTAACCCTACCGCTATACTTATAGAAAAAAAAATTCATTTTCTTTATCGAGCAATAGGAGAAGATTGTCTCTCTCGCGTAGGATATGCCGCTTCTGATAATGGCTCTGATATTTACGATAGGCTTCCATATCCGGTATATGAACATTTATCACAACAACAATCTTTTCCGCCAAAGGCGGATCAACCTTTGTCTAATAATATTTTTTCGTATCTTTCTGGAGGTAGTTGGGGAGGAGCTGAAGACCCACGCATTGTTCGAGTAGATGAAGAAAATGTTTTATATATGACATATACTATATGCAATGGGGATCTAAGGGTAGTATTAACTTCAATAAAAGTAGAAGATTTTTTAAATAAAAAATGGAAATGGAAATCTCCTGTTATAATTTCGCCACCCGGAGAACTGCATAAAAACTGGGTGATTTTTCCAAATAAAATAAATGGCAAATATGCAATTCTTCTTAGTGTGGTTCCTGAAGTAGAAGTTGCTTATTTTGATAATTTAGATTTTGATGGAACCACTTTTATTAATAGTATGCGAGGTTTCGGGCCTTTAAAAAACAATTTTAGTAAAAATTGCTGGGACAAATGGATACGCGGTGTTGGACCAGTGCCGATTAAAACTAAATATGGTTGGCTTATATTTTATCACGCAATAGACAACGATTGGAGTAAATATAAAGTCGGTGCGATGCTTCTTGATTTGGAAAACCCAACAAAAATATTATATCGTTCTAAAAAACCGGTACTTGAACCGGATCAGCTCTATGAAAACAACGGTTTTAAAGGAGGAGTAGTGTATGCTTCCGGCGCTGTAGTCAAAAATGGAAATCTTTTAGTTTATTATGGCAGTGCTGATAATTATATTTGTGTGGCTAGCGCGAATTTAGATAAATTTTTGGAAGAGTTGAAAAAAGGACAACAGCCAAAACTAAAAAGCAAAATGACAAGAAAAAAATAAAACGCGAATATGTTATATGAATAAATTAGAAAATTATGTAGAACATCCAAACAAGGCGGTAGAAACCGATGAGAGATTCAAACATGTTATGGCAATCACCCTCAATCCGCGCTCAAGATATAAAGATGGCATTATTCGGTGTATTACAAGTCGCGAAGGAAATTTACAAATAAAAGGATACATGGATAGAAGCAAACTATATAGAATCAAAGAAAAATCACTAGAAAAATTTGAGATTACAAATCCACTTATTATTAAAAATGAATCAGAAATTATTGGTACATTAACAAAAAATAATGGAGATTGTATAGGTCTTGAAGATCCTGATATTTGGATTGACAAAAAGACAGATTTAATGCATATATATTTTACAATACCTATTAAATTTGTAGATAAAGAAAAAAGGACAAAAATACACCTTGGACACGCTGTTGGGAAAAGCTTAGATTCACTTATAATGACGGAGCCAATTCTTTTGGCAAATGACAAATTTAGTGCACAAGAAGTTTCTATTGCTCCTTTAAACAAACAGGGGATCAGATATAATCTTATTGAATCTAGAGATCATCGATCAGATTGGACATATTCAACTGTCCAAGTTGCTATTGCTGAAGATATGGGAAAGCCTTGGAAGTATGGCAAAGTGGCATTTCATCCAGCTGATCATAATATTTCTTGGATTGCTGGACACGCTTCGCCGGGGCCGCTTTTACCAAATACATTTATTGATGTTGGCAAAAGCAAGCTCCTCGGCATATTAAATGGGCGCGAAGCAAACAAAAACATTGGCGGACAAGTTAAGTACGGTATGTTTTCTGTTGGTCTCTTTGTCTACGATTACGAAAATGGAAAAATTGACTGGGTTTCGCCGGAACCGTTCATACAAGACAGCCAAGCGAAAACAATAACGTTTGCAAGCCAGTTTGTTGAAACCAAAAAGGGTTCTGGTATTCTTTATGCCCATGTGAACGATTCTTTTGTACGAGCATATACGCTAAATGCGGACGCAATAAAATCATTATTACCTTAAATTCATATAAAATATTCGTCTAGAAATCATGTTGGTTGAACGCTCAAAACAAAATCCAATACTAAAACCCAATATAAATCAATCGTGGGAAGCGGACGCGGTTTTTAATGGTTGTCCGATTAAAAAAGGCAATATTACCTATCTTATATATAGAGCTGTATCATTGCCTCATTATCATTCTATTGCAAATACCAAATTGAAAGTATCAGATATCGGGATTGCTCAAAGCATAGATGGCCTCAATTTTTCTAGTAGAAAAAAATTTATTGTGCCGGACCAGTTGTGGGATAGGTTTGGTTGTGAAGACCCGCGAATAACAAAATTAAACAATAAGTATTATATTTTTTATACAGCACTCTCTGAATATCCATTTAGAGCAGAAGGAATTCGTGTTGCTGTAGCGATAAGCAAAGACTTAAAAACAATTCAGGAAAAACATCTAGTTACCAATTTCAATGCGAAAGCAATGACTATGTTCCCAGAAAAAATAAATGGTAAAATATGGACTGCTCTTACAGTAAATACTGACAGACCACCTTCTAAAATTTGTCTTGCTAATTTTGATACGGAAAAAGAAATGTGGTCTGAAAAATATTGGCAAAAATGGCACCAAAACTTTGACAAATATGCTTTGCCAATCCAAAAAACCCCTCATGAACAAATAGAAATAGGCGCTCCTCCTATTAAAACAAAAAACGGATGGCTTATAATTTATTCTTGTATTCGATATTATGGCACACCAAAACCGCTCTTTGGCATTGAAGCGGTATTATTGGATCTAAAAAATCCTTCAAAAATTATTTCTAAAACAACCGCTCCTATTATGGCGCCGGAAGAATATTATGAAAAAATTGGCTATTCTCCAAATGTGATATTTCCATCAGGCGCTATAATAAAAAATGGAATTATTAATCTATATTATGGAGCTACGGATACTACTTGCTGTCTTGCAACCATGCCATTACAAAATGTTTTAAAAAAGCTTGCTTACTCAACAGAACCAACAAAATTTTTATGGTCTAAAGAAAAACAAATTGTCGCGCCAATTAAAGAACATTCATGGGAATCAAAAGCAACGTTTAATCCCGCGGCTATTTATATAGGAGGCAAAGTGCATATTTTATATCGCGCAATGTCTGAAGACAATACATCGGTTTTGGGATACGCAACAAGCAAAAACGGAACTAATATTGATTATCGATCAAACGAACCAGCGTATGTGCCAAGAGAACAATTTGAATTAAAAATAAATCCAGGTGGAAATTCGGGCTGTGAAGACCCGCGTCTTACAAAAATAGGAAATAAGCTTTATATGTGCTACACAGCTTATGATAGCCAAAATTCGCCCAGAGTTGCAATAACATCTATTTTAGAAAAAGATTTCTTACAACAAAAATGGAATTGGGCCAAGCCAGTACTCATTTCTCCACCACATGTGGATGACAAAGACGCCTGCGTATTTCCTGAAAAAATAAAAGGAAAATATGTAATTATACATAGAAGCGGGGAAGATATTGATATTTCGTTTAATAATAGTTTGAATTTTGATGGAAACACATGGTTGGAAGAATATCGCTGGATTTTACCGCGAAGAGGAATGTGGGATTCACGAAAAGTCGGTATAGCTTCCACGCCGATTAAAACAAAAGTTGGTTGGTTTATTTTATATCATGGAATTTCAGAGGACGACGGAGTTTATCGAATCGGCGCGGTATTAGCAGATTTGCGTGATCCAACTAAAATTATTGCGAGAACAGATGAACCAATTTTTGAACCACGAACTCCATTTGAACAAATAGGGCAAATTTCGAATGTAGTTTTTCCTTGCGGCGCAGTAGTAATAAGTGGCACATTATTTATGTACTATGGAGGAGCCGATACTGTAGTAGGAGTGGCTACGATATCATTCAATAAATTGCTTAAGATGCTCGAAGAGTAATGAAAAAAAACACTAAAAAACAGCCTAAAATAGTAATAGGAATAATTTTTGTTACTTCCAAAGCAAACGGCTTTGTCACTGCTGATGGATTTTCAGAAGATATTGAAATTACTCCCAAAAATTTAGGCACAGCGCTTCATAAAGATGAGGTTCAAGTGAAAATTATCGGAAAATTTTCATCTGGACTAACACATGGAAAAGTAATAAAAATCCTCAAACGAGCAAAAGATATTTTTGTTGGTAGTATTGAAGAACATAATGGTGAGTATTTTTGTATTCCGGATGATATTAAATGTTATGTAGATATTACTATAGATAAAGACAATCTTGGACTTGCCAAAGCTGGCGACAAAGCTCAAATAAAAATGATTTTGTGGAACGATCCATCTAAAAATCCAGTTGGGATTGTTCTTAAGGTTATAGGTAAAAAAGGAGATAATGCTGTTGAAATGCAATCAATTGCTCTAGAGAAAGGATTTGACACAGATTTTCCAGAAAATATTATTATTGAAGCGAATCAAATAAAAAAACGCGAATGTATTATTTCAAAAGAAGAAATTGCAAAGCGCTATGATATGCGCGAGACGCTCACTTTTACGATTGATCCAATAGACGCAAAAGATTTTGATGATGCAATATCATTTAAAAAACTTGGAAATGGCAATTTTGAAATAGGTGTGCATATTGCTGATGTCTCGCACTATGTACACCTAAATACCGTGCTCGACATAGAAGCAGAAAGGAGGCAATTTAGCGTATATTTAGCAGATCGCACTATTCCGATGCTACCTAATATACTTTCAGACGATCTTTGTAGTCTCAATCCACACGAAGATAAGCTCGCGTTTTCTGCCATATTTGAAATAAATGCTTATGGAAAAGTGTACAGTCGAATATTTAAAAAAACGATTATCAATTCAAATCATCGATTTTCATACGAAGACGCGGAATCAACAATCAAAGACGCCAACGCGCAATTTCATTTTGAACTTGCCTTATTAAATGAAATTGCCAAAAAATTGCGTGCTAAAAATTTTGCTTTAGGCGCAATAGATTTTGAGACAAACGAAGTAAAAGTAGAGGTGGACGCGAATGGCAAACCAACAAAAATTTATTACAAAGAGCGCCTTGATTCGCATAAACTAGTTGAGGCATTTATGCTGTTAGCAAATTGTGAGGTAGCAGAATTTGTTTTTAAAGGTCATAAAAAACAAAACATTCGAGATGCGCTTATTTATCGTATTCATGAAATGCCTGACCGTGAAAAAATTCATCAACTTGGAATATTTCTTAAGGCGCTCGGATATCGCTTGGCAATAAGCAAGTCAGGTCGTGTTAGTTCAAAAGATATCAACGCACTCATACAACAAGTATCTGGAAAAACCGAAGAATCACTTATTAAAACCGCGGCGATGAGAAGTATGGCTAAAGCGGCATATTCCACCAAAAACATTGGACACTTTGGTCTAGGCTTTCAATTTTATACGCATTTTACATCTCCTATTCGTCGATATCCAGATCTTGTAATACACCGAATTCTTGCTTCGCATCTTTCAGGCATTAAATTAAAAGACAGCGAGACGGCAAATTATACGCGCATAGCTCAAAGGGCAAGTGACAGAGAAATTGCCGCCGCTGAAGCAGAACGCGAATCAATTAAGTTAAAACAAGTCGAATATATGCAAAATTTTGTAGGAAATATATTTGATGGTATTATTTCAGGAGTAACAGAGTGGGGACTTTATATTGGTGAAATAAATACTGGAGCAGAAGGGATGGTAAAATTTCGAGATCTTAAAGATGATTACTATACATTAGATGAAAAAAATTATCGCATTGTCGGCAAAAAAACTAAAAAAACATACGCGCTGGGAGATAAAGTAAAATTTAAAATTATAGGAGCTAGCATTGAAAGAAAGGCCTTAGATTATCAACTGGTTTAGGTGTGTATATATAGTTGCATATTTAATACAAATAGTGGTACACTAAAAATAACAAAAAAGTGGTCGAAATTTTTGCAGATATAATTATCTATAATACAAAATATTATGACAGGAACAGTTAAAACTAAAACCGAGAGGGGATTTGGATTTATTGCTCGCGAAGGCGAGGTAAAAGATCTATTTTTTCACTCAAAAGACTTGAGTGGTATCACATTTGATGAGCTTCAAGTTGGAGATGTTGTGTCGTTTGATGTCGTGGAAGGAGACAAGGGGCCTAGCGCCAAGAATGTCACAAAAGTTTAATCAACGATACTTTCAAATAAAAAACATCCTACACAGATCGTAAGATGTTTTTTATTGTCGTTGCAATGCCGTTGCTTTTTATATATACTTAAATTATAAATGATACGATTAATTATTGTTCTTGTATTAATTTTAATTTTTTGTTTCATCGTTTATTTTTATTTGCAAAAAAGTATAATTTTACAAGAAAGTAAAAATTTAATTAAAGAGCAACCAATAATTGGCCCGACAGTTGTAATCAAATCTATTCGTATTCCAGTACTTTTAGCAAAAACAGATGAGGAAATACAAAAGGGTCTTTCTGGCATGATTTCACTTGAAAAAAACAAGGGCATGCTTTTTATTTTTTCACAATCATATGTATATCGTTTTTGGATGAAAGATATGATGTTTCCAATAGATATAATTTGGATAAATAATAACAAAGTAGTTGATATAGAAAACAACGTACTTAATAATTTTGATATTTCAAAACCGCATTTTTATACGCCTAGAACTCCTGTCAATTTTGTTCTCGAAGTTAATGCTAGATTTGCTTCAGAAAATAAAATCAAAATTGGAGATACAATATCATTTATAGAGATTTAGATATTATGAAAATTGTTTTTGTTCGCAATCACGAAAAACAAAAATGGAACGAATTTGTATGTAAACATTATCCGCCTGTCGGAGGCTTTATGCAATCTTGGGAATGGGGAATTTTTCAAGAAAAATTGGGACATAAAGTAGAAAGATATTTTATTTTTGATAATCACAGCATTATAGGGGCATTTACATTAATTTATTATTCGTTGACACTTGGATTGCAATACGGATATATGCCTCGCGGCCCCATAATAATTAATTGTAACAAAAACAAATGTATTGAAATATATTCTTCCATTCACAAATGGACAAAAACGAAACTTCCTTATCTTATTTTTTTGCGTCTTGAGCCCCCTGTCGACAAAATACCACAACAACTTATAAAAAATAAATTTAATATATTATCTTATTATATCCAGCCGAGATACAATCTAATCATACATCTTGATAAAAACGAGGAAGAAATTATTCATTCATTTCATTCATCCACAAGGTCAAACATTCATCGCGCCGAAAAAAGAGGAGTAACAGTAATCGCCAAACAAAACATAACTCAAAGCGATCTTGTTCAATTTTCTGGCATGATGATAGATACGATTTCCAGAAATAGTGGCCTCAACGCATATCCCAACAAAGATTATTTTGATGCCTTTTTTTCAACATTATCAAACAACAACACAAACAATGATCCAAACAAGCTTTCTTTGTTATCATTTTGTGGTTACCAAAATGGAGAGCCCGCTGGAACTCATTTTGTATTATTTTTTGGTTCTACGGCGACTTATATTTATGGGGCAGCGTATACTAAATATTTAAATTCAAAGGTTACAACCTTACTTCACTGGACCGCGATGCAAGAAGCAAAACAACATGGAATAAAATATTATGATATAGGTGGAATTGACGAACAAAAATGGCCTACTCTTACCCAATTTAAAAAACAATTTAAAGGAGAAAAAATTTCTTATTTAGGAAATATTAACATTGTCAATCGGCCAATTTTATACAAAGCATACAATCTGTGGCACAAATTAAAAAGATAAGGTATTGAGAGCGTCCTTAGCATGTTTTAAATTCTTGTTGTAAAAAACTGCTTTTTTAAATTCTTCTTTTGCCAATACTGTATTACTTTGTTTTAAATAACTTTCCCCGCGTATAATATAAAGTTCAGAAAATGCCTTGTTGCGCCCACTCAATATATAATTGGTAATACTAAATACTTTGTCGTATTTTCCTAATTCAAAATAAGCTTGAATTGGCTGTATTTGATACCAAAGTTTTGAATTAGGTAATTTATTTTCTATTTTTTCAAATTCTTCAACTCCAAGTTTATATTCTCCAAGCTCATATAATGATATCGACAAATTAAAGCGAGCGCGAATATCGTTTGGATTAGTTGTGAGCTCTTCTATAGCTCTTTGTTTTGCGTTGCTCCACGCAACACGCGAATCAAACTCTTTTCCTAAAATAGTTTTTACTGTTGTTTGTTGTTCTGGACGGACCAGAACAAGATATTCATAATTAAATTCTTGCCATAATTTTAAGTAATCGTCGTATAAAAAACGCAAATTTTTCCCTTCGTAAGAATCATCTTGAATAATTTCTTTGGAATTGTCGTCATATCCTTTTATCACTCTGTAGTGAGGAAATTCTTTATCAATGGATAACAGCGTACGCATTAAAATAGGAATATCGTTATCAATAAATTGTTTCAAAAGTTCAATTGAACCGTTGACTCGATAGTATGGAATAAGTCCATATTCTTTTGCTTTTTCTGCAAGTTCATCTGGAGTTGTGGACTTATCATCGTTGATACCAGTTCTATTATGAAATGGTCGCAACTCGTCAGCGAGTTCTTCTTGATTTTTGTGAATATCAAAATAAGAAAGTAGCATCGATAATGCCGCTGGGGCGCAATTATTGAACGATTGAAACACATGGTAATCATTTTGCAAAATTTTTTGATTAATTGGTTTTTTATGTTTTATATCAATGCTGGATTGCGAAAATTGTTCATTTTTGTTTGTTTGGTTATTAAACAAAACAAACGTATATATGCCAAAAATTGCGATAAGAATAGTAAGAAGTAGCGCTGTTTTATATATAATCTTCATAAGGTGAAGTATATCACAAGTATTACATAATTTATTAACATCTTGTATAATTAAATTCTATGAAAGAAACACAATCCACAATTGCTGAAAAATCTATTGCGTTGCACAAAAAATATAAAGGAAAGTTTGCTATCGCAAGTAAGGTGCCCGTAAAGAATATGCGCGACTTGAGCTTGTTATACACTCCTGGAGTTGGCGCCATATCATCTTATTTGGCTTTACACAAAGATCAAACATATAAATATACAATGAAGAGAAATAGTATAGCTGTTGTGTCAGATGGCTCTGCTGTGCTCGGACTTGGCAATATCGGTCCAGAAGGTGCCTTGCCAGTGATGGAAGGCAAATGTGTCATTTTTAAAAAATTTGCCAATATTGATGCGATTCCGATTGTGCTTGCAACACAAAATATCGAAAAAATTGTAAGCGCAGTAAAAGCGATAGCGCCGACATTTGGTGGCATAAATTTGGAAGATATATCTGCTCCACGATGTTTTGAAATTGAAAGCCGTCTAAAAAATGAATTAAAAATTCCAGTGCTGCACGATGACCAACATGGTACTGCTATTGTTGTGCTCGCTGGACTTTTGAACGCTCTTAAAATAGTTAGAAAAAATATATCAAAAGTAAAAATAGTAATAAGTGGAGCGGGAGCGGCAGGCACCGCCTTAACAAAATTGCTAATTTTGACAGGCGCAAAACAAATTGTTGTATGCGACAGTAAAGGTATTATCAATACAAAACGACCAAATCTTAGTAAAGAAAAAATATTGCTTGCAAAAATAACTAATAAACATAACAAAGAAGGAAATTTACACGATGCACTCAAAGAAGCAGATGTTTTTATAGGAGTATCCGCGTCAAATTTATTAACCATCAATAGTATTAAAAGTATGGCGAAAAACTCTATTGTTTTTGCTCTTGCCAATCCAAATCCGGAAATTATGTCTGAACTAGCAAAAAAAGGAGGAGCAAGAATTATCGCAACAGGCAGAAGTGATTATCTAAATCAATTGAACAATGCGCTTGTTTTTCCCGGAGTATTTCGTGGGGCACTTGATAATCAAGTATCGCAAATTACAGATACTATGAAATTACGCGCCGCGCATGCAATTGCCGGATTAATATCAAATCCAACTGCTACAAAAATTGTGCCAAATATTTTTGACAAGAGAATTGTGCGTGCGGTGGCAAAAGTAATTAAATAAATATGGAAAAAACAATCAACATATCAGATTTCCCAGATAACGACGGAGCAATTATAGAAGCAGGTGGTAAAAAGTTTGCTGTTTTTAAAGATAGCGGGGAATTGAAAGTTTTTTCTTCAAAGTGTACTCATATGCACTGCGATATTGAGTGGCAAAAGGATGACAAAATGTGGAAGTGTCCTTGTCATGGCGCCTGTTATAAAGCGACTGGAGAGGTTCTCAAGGGTCCCGCAGAGCGTTCGCTAGACAAGACTGAACTTCCAAAAGACACAAATATTTTCACCATCAAAGAATCCAACAAGCGATCATTTGATGAGTTTAAGTTTTGATTGTTTTTATGTCTTCACAATACTTGATTAATTATTTATGTTTTGATACCATTAAAAAAGAAAAAGTGAGGATTTTGCATGAAAAATGTTCATTATGAAGAATTAACTCCTACTCAACGTGATGCATTAGATGAAGCAACTAGAGTGCTTGAAAACTCATACAACCCATACTCGCATTTTTATGTTGGAGCATGTCTGATATCCAATGATGGCAGAATAATTTCTGGTACTAATTTTGAAAATGCTGCCTATGGCTCTTGTATCTGCGCTGAGCGGTCAGCAGTATTAAGAGCAAATGCAATGGGAGTACGACGTTTTGTAGGTATTGCAATCAATGCCAGAGGAGAAGCCTTTGATACCAAAGAAGTTACAGGTCCTTGTGGTAGTTGTCGGCAAGTTCTTTATGAAATTTCACAAGTATCAGGATGTGATTTGGAAGTAATTCTTTCTACAACAAAGAAAGATAAAATTGTGATTTCTACTATTCAAGAATTGCTTCCACTTGCATTTGGTCCTGTTGATTTAGGTATTGATATAAGTAAATATTAATTGTTCTGAAAGTCGTTCCAATAAATTATCTGGACGATTTTTTGTTACAAAAATTTGATTTGTAAGTTTAATTAGTAGAAATAAATATCTTTGACTTCGGAAAACGATAAATTTGACAGAATACTCATAAAATGATATAATACAACTAGAACATTGAAACCTACGCGCACCCCTCAATCCGAACACTTTCTGTTAATAATAACTCGCTTTT
>CAYIWH010000011.1:0-9499 GCA_964367075.1 uncultured Candidatus Saccharibacteria bacterium
CGGCTGGCGAGCCCGCGTAGCGGGCGAGCCAATGACTTCATTTCCCAACTGGCGGAGGGTGAGAGATTCGAACTCTCGATACCTTTCGGTATACACGCTTTCCAAGCGTGCGCACTAGGCCACTATGCGAACCCTCCATTTATTTATACCTTACCTATTAATTTTTTAAACGCTGCTCCTCCTTTGTAACTCTTAATTTGTTTCTCTCGAACATAAGCATCTGCAGATGTATAATATTGTTCGCTATAAATTAATACAAATGGTCTTCTTCTTTTTAAAGACTGCGTATTACCAGCGTTATGACATTTAAGCCTCTTTATTATATTAGAAGTACATCAAATGTAATAACCCTTGTCTTTTAGACTTTGTAATATATAAACATGCATACTTTTGCGCATCCCGCATACTGCGGGATAAACTAGGCCCTTGCCCCGCAATATGCGGGGACTATGCGAACCCTCCATCATATATACTCTGTACATTATAACAAAATCTCCGCGGAGTAAATGCGGAGATTTTATAATTAAGTAAAAAACAACTAGTAATCCATATGTCCTCCCATACCGCCTGGTCCGCCAGCTGGCAGAGTAGTTTTTTCCGGGATTTCTACAACCAACGCCTCTGTAGTAAGTAGCATGCTTGCCGCGGAAACCGCGTTTTGCAAAACCGAACGAGTTACTTTTTTAGGATCTACAATGCCTGCTTTAACTAGATCTTCGTAAACATTGGTAGCCGCGTTGTAACCAGTATGACCCTTGAGTTTTTTTACTGCATCAACTACTACCGCTCCTGAAACCCCTGCGTTTTCAGCAATCTGCCACAAAGGCAATGTAAGAGCGGAGCGCAAAATTTCAACACCGACTAGTTCATCGCGATCGCCCTCTGCTTTCGTCAAAGCATCAACCATTTTATCAAGTACAGGCAATGCGCGAATAAGCGCAACGCCACCGCCAGGCACTATGCCCTCTTCAATTGCCGCTTTTGTAGCCGAAATCGCGTCTTCTATACGGTGCTGTTTTTCTTTTTGTTCAACTTCAGTTGCCGCGCCTACACGCAATACGGCAACGCCTCCGGAAAGCTTAGCCAAACGTTCTTCTAAATTTTTGCGGTCATAGCTTGAATCGGTTTTTTGAATTTGTGTTTTCAATTGATTCATTCTTTTTTCAATGTCAGCTTTCTTGCCCTTCCCGCCGACAATTGTTGTATGATCTTTAGACGCAATAATACGGCGTGCGTTGCCAAGATGTACTAGATCTACACTTTCTAACTTTAGGCCTATTTCTTCAGAAATAACCTTGCCGCCAGTTACAATAGCAATATCTTCGAGCATTTCTTTTTTGCGATCTCCAAATCCAGGCGCCTTAATGGCAAGCGCGTTAAATGATCCGCGAAGCTTATTGACTACCAAAGTAGCTAGCGCTTCGCCATCAACATCTTCAGCAATAATTACCAAATCTTTTTTGCCCCCGCGAGCTAATTTTTCCAAAAGCGGCAAAATTTCCTGAATTGATGAAATCTTTTTGTCCACAACCAATATCGATGGATCCTCATAGATAGCTTCCATTCGTTCAGAATTGGTAATCATATACGGCGACACATAACCACGGTCAAATTGAAGTCCTTCTACAATATCGTAATCTATGCCAAATGTTTGTGATTCTTCCACAGTTACAACGCCGTCTTTACCAACCTTATGAATTATTTCAGCAATTTTTTGACCAATTACTGGATCTTTTGCAGAAATTGTAGCAACTTGTTCAACTTCTTCTGTTTTGTCTGCGGAAATAGGAATAGATAATTCTCCTAATTTTTTAATAACTACCTCCATCGCGCTATCAAGCCCACGCTTTAATCCCACCGGATTTACTCCTGCGGTAATGTTTTTTAATCCTTCCGTAATAATTGCTTGCGCCAAAAGAGTGGCTGTAGTAGTGCCGTCTCCTGCCACGTCATTGGTTTTTGTGGCAACTTCTTTTACAATTTCAGCTCCCATATTTTCCGCTTTATTCGTAAGTTCAATTTCTTTTGCAATAGTCACGCCATCATTTGTAATAGTCGGAGCGCCAAATCCTTTATCCAAAACTACATTGCGCCCCTTGGGACCTAAAGTAACCTTTACTGCGTTTGCAAGCGCGTCCACTCCATTTTTTAAAGCTTTCCGCGCCTCTTCATTAAATAAAATTTGTTTTGATGCCATAAATGTAATACTAATTAAGCAATAATTGCTAAAATATCTTCTTCGCGAGCAATAAGATATTCTTTACCATCGACCTTGATTTCTGAAGGGCCATATTTTGAGAAAAGAATTTTGTCTCCTTTTTTTACCGACAAAGGAGCAAGTTTTCCATTTTCAAGCATCTTTCCAGCTCCAACTGCGATTATGGTGCCTTCTTGGGGCTTTTCTTTCTCTGCGGTATCAGGAATTACGATACCGTATTTTGCTTTGCGAACACGGTCTTCCTCTGAAAGAGGCTCTACTAAAACGCGGTCGCCTAATGGTTTAATTTTTACCATAGAATATAAAATATTAACTTATAATTAATAATAAAACGCGATTAGCACTCTATTGTTTCGACTGCTAAATATGGTAGCAAATTAAAAATACCTATGTCAAGAGTTAATATTATTAACGTCTGACGGAAAACTCTATCGTATCAGATTTGGCAAGAGAAGACCCGGCGGAAGAATACGCAGTAATAGAAAGCGTAAACCCTCCAACAACCTCACCTATAGCAACGTTTGGTGGAGGAAAAACAGCGAACGCATACTGATTTTGTTGCGCAACGTTGGTAAGTGAAATAATAGGAATCGTTTGATCAAATATATAATCCTTCTCGGGACTATAACTATCCTCTCCTAAATCAAAACGAGTGTCTTTCCTGATAAAAACACGATACGCGGTGGCATCGGGAAACTTTTGAAAGTAAATAACCATTCCCCCTGTGAGAATATTCATTCTATCACCTTGTTGCGGAGCAACAACAATAACTTTATTTTGTTGAGTTGGTGGCGGAGTTGAAGTAGATACCAACTGTGACCCTGCAGTTATCCCCACCTCATCAATAATAATAGGAATAAGAGTTCCTTCTGTCCATTGATTATTTACAAGCGCCCGAACGCCAACATTAATCGGCCCAGATGTAATACTACTTGCAAACTTCGTAGGCACAGAATATGTCTGGCTATCTCCCGTGGCAACACAAATCTTCTTACCAGAACTATCAAATACACCAACAAGAGTGCAAAGATTTTTATTGTCATCCCTATAATTTTCAAAAACCATTGTGCCATTTGGGCGAATAAATGCAATTAGATATCCGGTAGCATTTGGAACTGTTTTAATAACCACATTTTGTGGAAAGCCTGATGTCCAATGAGCGCCTACAACTGGAGAAATCAAAATTGGAGCCCCGGTTGAAGAAAGTGTTGCAGAAGCAGTGCCGGAAACATAAGCGCCACTGGATACCATAAGCGCGGCATCGCGCGAATCAATGATACGTATTCCTTTGCTTCGTTTGCTGGAAGATATCTCAAAATCATTATTGTAATTACAATTTTTGTTCGCTGCGATATCAGATGTGCCTACGCATGGCGCAATTAAAGAAGAGATGGTAGGTTTGACACTTCCATCATCTACCGCTTTGCGTAAAGCCATATCATAAACAATCGTTGCCTGCAAAATCGCAAGATCTGAACTATTAACATCCCCATCGTCATTTAAATCATAATCTGGTGGAAGCGGCACAACTTTAAATATTCTTATAGCCTCATCTGTATATCCGTCGAAAAGTTCGCCTGAAACAGCCAACTCAATTTCTCCTTTGTCAAGGGACTGAAAAACATTTCTCCCTTGATATATGGCATTTCTATCAAGAGTTAGCTCCAAATTAGAACCGCCCGCTGTCACTAAGCTATAATATTTTAATACACCATTTTGAGACAAGCTTACTTTATATGCACGCGGGCTTGATGAATGAGTCGCGGTAATTAAAATTGAACCTTTGCCAAGATTGATCTCTTGGCCCGCGGTAGGTTGAGTAATTTTAGGAGCCGAGCGATTGAAACTCAATTTTACAGTACGAGATGCTGGTGGCGTAAATGCATCAGTAATCCTTCCTTGAGAATCAAGTAGATTTCCTTCAAGCGTAATGGTTAAATTTCCTTGCTTCAATAATTCAATGAGCCGCTTGTTATCGCTTGCACGCAATAACGAACCGTTAAAAAGAAATGGCAATGTATCAAGAACGGCTGGATTGCTTTCATAAATTGATTGACCATTTTGAGAAATATGAATACGATAACGCGACAACTGAAGACCTGGTGTCGTTGCATTAATCTTGATTTGTAAATTAGGATCAATAGTAAAAGATTGGTTTATGGTAGGAGAAAGAAATATCGGCGCCGATACCACAATACTAAATGAGTTGTCGCTTTCATCAATAATATCGCTATTGCTTGTATCGCGTACTACAATCTTGTATTGATCTCCTGGCGTCACAAAAGAATCCTTGACATACCATGGGTAACTTCCGCCCTGGCCAAAGCCTGTATTGCGATTTGAAACGCCTTGAGCAATTATTGATTGATTACTTGGCACATAATCATCGAGGTTTAAATAATTCGTAAGTACGGTAACGTCTCCTGTATCAGGAGCATTGCCATTTAAATTAAAATCGCACATTTTAAGCGCTGGACATGCCTCACGGCGTATCATAGCATTCCGAAGTGTAATTTGATCAAGATCATTAATATCTCCATCTCCGTTAACATCATATAAACTCACTACATAGTCATGCTCGAGTTGAATATCCGCCTGGCTTATGTTGCCATCACCATTTAAATCACATGTCTTGTCTGCTGGACAAGTGCCATTCATAAATATGTCGTTAAGAATATTTTGATCAATGCGATCTATACGATTATCATTGTTAAAATCGTGTTTTTTAAATTCTAAAATCAATTGCTGGTCAACAGTATCAATTCTGCCGTCGCCATTTACATCGCATATATCACCACACTGCAAATTTTCAACATTTTTTTTAAGTTCGATGGAAACCGTGGACCCAACAGCGCCTTGAGATTTCCAACTGATAGTATATGGATTGCGACCACCGGACGCATTCGGCTGTCCTCCCATTTGCCATGTTTCTCCGCCATTTGGCGCAACTACAGTAAGTTTTGGTGTAGGAATAAGGGTTAAATTAAAATCTTTTTTTATTACAGTGATGCCGCCATTTTTAATCTCCACTCGTAGTGCCGCATTTCCAGTTGTGCCAAAATTAAACACACCCACGGTTGGAATAGCGGAAGCAATCTGCTCTAGTCGCGAGGAGACACATTGGCCAGGAATAAATATACCGCGCAATAAAGGGATACATTCTATTTGTGTTTCGCTTGTCGCGCCATGAGCCCCAGTACTTGCTTGAATAATAGTCCCGGCAATTGTCACTCCAGCCACAGTACGAATGCCTTTATTGGTAATGGTTGCTGTAAACTTCGGGCTGTCTTTTCCAATCGTAAGCCGTGTGTTTGTGCTGATAGAAACGCCATTAATCGTCGCGCCGTCAATAGTTATATCTGCGTCTTCTTCAAGAATAGTAAACAGCGCGCTTTCACCAACAATGCTTGGATTTGCCAAATCAGTAACACGAATTTTATATCCACCACCAACGGCAATTGATGCCAAAAACGGCTGATTTAATGTCCAACTAAAGCTATTGTTTGTACCTGTTGTGCTTGTCGTATTTGCTTGGCTAGCGCTCATCTGTCCTATTACTGTGCCATAATTATTTACCAATTCAATTTTAACCGCGGTGCTTATTAAGCCTATTGAAGTCCATTTTATTTGACGCGTGTTTAATTTTCCAATTTTCCATTGGTCGGTTGCAATTGGCGCGGTAACGGTAATAAGCGGCCGCGGATTGACAGTAAATGAAACATAAGAACAATTATTGGTTTCGTCAGATTCTGCTATTTCGTTGTTAACATCCGCACAAAAATAAATTTTGTGAGATCCTTGCGTTGCGATCCACCCTGCTGTTGAGGTAATCGTGCCCGATAAAGTTCCAGCGAGCAATTTTGACACCACAACGTCATCGCCAACGCGCGATGTCGTCTGGATCGCGCAATTTGCATCATCAATACAAAAACGTGAGCTTGAGAATCCCGATCCTGATCCCTGAGCTGTTTTTACAATTCCTTGAAAAGCGATGGCATCTCCTGCGGTAGGCGTTGCTGGCATAACCGCCACACTCGCCGTTGTTAAGTCCGGCAACGGCGGCAAACTTATGGTAAATACATTGTCGCTTTTATCAAAATAAGGAATTGGCGAATTGACGGTGGAGAAATCGTATATGATAATTTTGTAATCATTATCCGGCTGCACATCGCCAATGGTTATGTTTTGTTCCGGAATTTCCCATCTGTAAACTCCATTATTCGGAGCTGACACCGCAACAGTCATTGTTTCTTTCGCTCCTCCAGAATAAATATGCTCTCTCTGTATATTTATTATTGTGCTCGTAGAAAAGCTGCTCGGGTCCCACGTTATCTCATACGTTGACCCTTTGTACCATACTTCTCCGCCATTGGGAGAGATAAGTTTTGGACCAGGAGCAACAACCGCAAATAGCCCGCTTGTACCCAAAATGGCTGTGTCTTTTCCTGCAACAACCTGAATTGCGTAATCCGAACCCGGCTGTAAAGTAGTGGAAACATTCCATACATATGAACCTGTATCCGGAATTGAGGTTGTATAAGTATTAATATAATTTAATAAAATATTTAAATCATTCCCTCGGGTTCTCGTACCGCCATCACTATTATCAATATCGCATACTTTGCCGCTCGGACATGGCACGCCGCCAATAACAGTAATAAGAAAATCGTAATCTTTTTGATTAACTGTTCCATCATTGTTATAGTCATATGCAAAATTCATAGGCGTGCCAAATTGCTGGCTCAACGTCCAAAACAAGAAATCTTGTCCTTTGAAAATTTTGATAATAACTCCTTCGCTACGAGGAGTTGGCAGTGTTGTCCATTTGATAGTATAAGGAGCTCCTGCTATCAGAGAATTCGATGGAGCAACAACGGTGATGCCAACAGAACAACCGTATAAACTAGTAAGTTTTGCTCGCGTTTGAGAACCAACTTTCCCAAATCCTGTAGTAGCAACAGTTCCGGAAGTTACAATGTTGTACTTTATCTGAAATCTTTGTACAGCATTTTCTGTTAGTGAACCAAAATGTTTGGTTTCATATCCTGGGTATCCCGGCGATCCTGCAATAGTTGTAATTTGGGTATCAGGATCATTATTGAGCGCTTGTTGTAAATTTAAAATATCATCTCCGTCAGAAACCCCAATATATAAATCCCTTGTAGTGCCAATGTAACAAGAAGTCACCGCATCTACCAACGTCGGTGTAGTAAATGCTCCAACAACAACAATGCCAACAATAAGTAAAAAATTAAAACAAGTAAAAAATTTTGAAGCTTTTTCCATAATATATAGCAATTAGTAATAATATAATTACGCTAATAAACAAAACAAACTGCGAATTGAGATATCGCCTTCTACTCTATAATTTAGTATAACAAAAAGTGATAGAAAATCGCTTAAGAACTTATCCACAGAACAATACGACAAAGTTTGTCTAGCTTATCGCTTTGCGTAGCCACTGCCCAGTATATGATTGTTTTATATTTGCTATTTCTGTCGGCGTTCCCTCTGCCACAATTCTTCCGCCGAGATTTCCGCCATCAGGCCCCATATCAATAATCCAGTCAGCATTTTTTAACACATCAATATTGTGTTCAACCACAATAACGCTATTACCTTTGTCTACTAGCGCGCGAAGGATAGACAGTAATTTTTGAATATCTTCAAAATGTAATCCAGTAGTTGGTTCATCCAAAATATAGAGAGTTTTCCCGATGGAGTGGCCGTCGCCATTCTTGCCTTTTTTAGAAAGTTCAAATGCAAGCTTCACGCGTTGGGCTTCACCACCAGAAAGAGTTGTTGCTCCTTGGCCAAGTCTCATATATCCTAATCCAACATCCACCAATGTCTTAAGCCGTTGTTCAATATTAGAAATGTCTTTAAAAAATTTGAATGCGTCTTCAATAGACATGTCCAACACATTCGCAATGTTTTTATTTTGATATAAAATTTCAAGAGCTTCGCGATTATATCTTTTTCCCTTGCACTCTTCACACTCAACATATAAATCTGGTAAAAAATACATTTCAATTTTTTTTACACCCTGTCCTTCGCATACTTCACATCTTCCTCCTTTAACATTAAAACTAAATCGCCCAGCTTTATATCCACGGGAACGCGCTTCTATAGTTGTCGCGAAAATATCACGCACAAATGAAAATACTCCGGTATAAGTAGCTGGATTTGAGCGTGGAGTGCGGCCAATTGGAGACTGATCTACTAAAACAGCTTTGTCCAAATTTTCAAAACCTTCAATTAATTTGTGCTTGCCTGGCTCTGCCTTTGAATTATAAAAATATTTCATTATTGCTCTAGACAAAACATCATCAATAAGACTGGACTTGCCAGACCCAGATACGCCAGAAACTCAAACTATTTGGCCCAGTTTTATTTTAACATAAAAATTATTTAATTTTTTTTCCGAGGCGCCTTTTAAATAAAAAAACCTTTTCTTCGCAAGGCCGACTTCCTTCTGGAAGTCGGACTTCCTTTGCGCATAAACTTTATTTTTACCGGACAAATACTCTCCAGTAAGCGTCTTTGCTTTAAAAATTTCTTTTGGCGTTCCTTCAAAAATAACTTTTCCGCCATGAATACCGGCACCAGGCCCAATATCAATAATCCAATCTGCCGCATTCATTGTTTCCGGATCGTGCTCTACCACAAGAACTGTATTTCCAAGATCTCTCAAATTTTTTAATGTTTGTAAAAGTCTAGCATGGTCTCTAGCATGAAGACCAATGGAGGGTTCATCAAGTACATAAAGAACCCCTGTGAGAGATGAGCCAATTTGTGTTGCAAGTCGCACTCGTTGGGCCTCGCCTCCAGAAAGCGTGGTAGAAGATCGATCAAGCGTAAGATATTCAAGACCAACCTGACATAAAAAATCAAAGCGTTGCTCTATTTCTTTCAACAACGCAATCATTGTTTGTAGATTTTTTTTACCATCACGAGTAATAATTTCATGAAAAAAGTCCTTTGCTTGAGACGCGGCAAATCCTGTAATATCTGCTATATTTTTATCCTGAAAAGTGATCGCTAGAGTTTCTGCGCGAAGACGCGCGCCATCGCACAGAGGGCACACTTCAATAGTCATATATTTTTCTAATTCTTTTCGTGTCCATTCAGAATCTGTTCCTTTCCACCGGCGTTTTAAATTCGGAATTACCCCTTCAAAACTTTGAGACTGGGAGTCCCACAACCCAACCGGGGTGGGGCGGCCAAAGTATTTTTTTAAAAAAAAAAAAAATTAAAGAAAAGTTTTGGGGTAATAATTTT
>CAYIWH010000011.1:9509-23653 GCA_964367075.1 uncultured Candidatus Saccharibacteria bacterium
TTAAAATTCTTAATAACCCCTTAAAATATTTGCGACGGGGCGCCCGACTCCCACGCGGGAGTCGGACTCCCAAGTTCTTTTTCTCCATACAAAATAATTTCGAGAACGTTCTTCGGTAAATCTTTTATCTGCGTGTTGAGTGAAAACTTATGACGCTCTGACAAATCAGACAATATCCACCAATACCATGACTGCCCACCTAGACTTGTCTGCGAGACTGGCCTACCTAATTTGTGTGATGTCATTGCCCACGGACGTATCGCGCCTTCCGCGAGCGTGAGATTTTTGTTTGGTATCACCAAATCAGCATCCACTTCAAGTGTGTTTCCAAGTCCAGTACAACGGCTACACGCGCCATAAGGACTATTAAATGAAAATAATCTTGGTTCCAATTCCGGAAGAGATATACCACAGTCAGCGCAGGCAAAATTTTCTGAAAAAAGCAATTCATTCTTTGACTTGGCTGTCTCGCTTCTACCTGGAGGCAAGACAGCCAAGTCTATAATAACAAGTCCTTTGCCGATTTTTAAACCAGTCTCCAATGATTCACGAAGCCTTGGGCGATCAAGAGAGCGCTCTACAATTAGACGATCTACCACAACATCAATTGTATGAGCTTTTTTGTGATCTATATTTTTTTCTTCTGCTTCCTCTATGCGCATGGGCTCGCCATCAATGCGAATTCTCAAAAATCCTTGCCGTTTAATTTCCGCGATTATTCCTTTGTGTTCGCCTTTTTTGGAGCGTACCACAGGAGCAATAATTCCAATGCGTGAGCCTATTTTAAATTTAAGTACTTTTTTAATAATTTCATCTACGCTTTGTTTGCCAATTATTTTCTTACACTGTGGACAATGAGGAATTCCCGCGCGCGCGAATAATATACGCAAATAATCATAAATTTCTGTTATTGTGCCAACTGTGGATCGAGGATTTTTTGAAACGCTTTTTTGGTCAATCGCGATTGCCGGAGAAAGTCCGGAGATTGATTCCACATCCGGCTTCTCTTTAATACCGAGAAATTGTCTTGCGTAACTTGAAAGTGATTCAACAAATCTGCGCTCTGCCTCCGCGTAAATAGTATCAAAAGCAAGAGAAGATTTTCCGGACCCCGAAAGGCCTGTAATTACCACGAGTTTATTTTTAGGAATATCTAAATTAATATTTTTGAGATTGTGAACATTGGCCCCACGAATAGATATGAAAGAGGCGTTATGAGTTTTCATAATCGCTCATTATATCAGCGTGTCAAGTAAAACGCAACACCCTATAAATATTATTTCCCGCTTTTGATACCAAGCTTGCGCTCTAAGTATGAAACTCTGCCGAACAGATCATCAAACTCATCGCGACGAACAAACTGTTTTCTGATTTCCGCAACATCGCGTTGTATTGTCGTTGTTACAGCATTAAGATGCAAAACTTCTCCTTTCAAATTAGAAAGATCACCTTTTACTTGTGTCATGTCGCCCTCTAATCTATCAAAGCGCTTATTAATTGAATTTTTGTCGGCCATAGTACTCGTAATATGGTCAAAACCATGTTTTACCATTATTGCTAAATCATCAATTGTTGTTTTTTTCTTTGTCATTATTTTTTAGTATAGTGTGGCATAAAAAGCATGTCAATTTTTTGAAACGCTGTTCCATTTTTCCAATGTACCATACTTGTGAAAATATTTCGCGTACGTTAACGCAACAAATTAAGCAAGCGCTGGATTTCTAAAAGCTGATTTAATAGTACCTGATACACGCTGGCGCTCAACACTGTATTTGATGACGCTGTTGTAGCTGTGCTGACAAGGTCAAAAATACTGACTGATCCGCTACCATTGATATCGCAATTTTTTCCTGTCGGACACGGAATCGTTTTCATAATCACGTTGGCAAGAAGCTCCGCGTCGCTCATATTCACTACTCCGTCGCTATTGAGATCTCTTCCGATATTAATAAAGGAGAACTTCAGTATATCCAGCGCATTGACCTTCCCGTCGCTATTGATATCGCAACTTTTGCCCGATGGGCACGTGTTGGATCCAAAAATCACATTTGCCAACACATTAGCATCATATCTATCAATAGCCCCATCGCCATTGATATCAAGGGTAACTGTTAATGATGCTGTCGAGGTTGTGGTCGTGGTTGTCAGCGCCACAATGCTAAACGGCGCATCAGATTCATCCATTGCTCTAGTTGCTATCTCCCCTGGAACAACAGAAGCAGAAACTATTATTTTAAAACGGCCGGAAAGTAATTGTGGAATATCCCAAGCATAGTTTCCTATATTAGGAATGATGCTCGCAATGCGACTCCACGGATCAGCAACATCATCAAAAGAAAACAATTGAATGTTAACATTCAAACTTTCAAAGTTTGTTGTTTCCCAGCGTATTGTGGTCCTTGACCCTTGGGTAAATATCTCCCCACCATTCGGCGAGAGGGCTGTTATTGTAGGAGCAGGGGGAGATACTGTAACAGGAGCCCAGCCGAATTTTACGGCGCCAGACCAGATATGCTCATAGTAATCAACTTCAATATTAACCACTTGTTGAGTATTGAATGTCATATCAAAACTCGCCTCGCGATATTCGCCGCGAGCCCATTGGTCAATTTTTGTAATCCCATTGACGCGCACACGAATACCATCATCTGCTCCTCCCGTAAAGCGATACGTACCGCTCTTGAAAGTGAAATTTCCCTTCCAGCGTGCGGAATAATTATCGTTTCCAGCATATTGGTTAATTGGTGGATCATTCGGATATGGCCAACTGAAATTGAGTGTGTTTGCCACCGGCGCGTCTCCAGCCGAGATGCCGTCATCGGCGGTTTTTGGATCCATATCGCCAGCCCATTTCCAAACACAACCTACAAATTGACTAACACCAACTCGCCCAGCGTAACTGCACGGCACTGCTGTTGTTGTTGATATTGGTGTAACAACACTAAATGGGGCACTCTTACCGATAACACTAGTCAAAGATTTAACCTCCAACGTATAAGTGCCTGCCTGCAAACTTTGTGGAACTATAATTGTTTCCTGACCATCATTTGATGTCGTATTTTGAGTAAGATTAAATTCTGTGCCGGAAAAGTTGCGCAAACGAATAACTCCTATCGAGTCCGAAGACGAAAGATCAGTACTTGTCCATTGTACTGTTTGCATTGAACCAACTTGCCACTGCTCACTTCCATTTGGAGAAAGAACAGTGATGGAAGGTTGAGTTTGTGAACTTAAGTTAAAATTAAATGATTTATTTATCTGTCCACTTGAACAACCTAGTGATGAATTTGAACAATAAAACGCTGTATCAATTTTATATGTTTTTGAAGCATCGGAAGGCGTTGTCATTGTTATATCCCACAACGCTGTATTTGGATTATAATTAGCGTTGAATGATTGATAGACACCATTAATCTGAACCGTATTTATTGGATCAATAGTTTGCATCCAAGCTTGTACATTAAAACCCATGCTAGGTAACCCAGTGGCCCCATTAGACACCATGCCCTTTACGCTGAATTTTATAGTTTGACTAGAAGCATAAGTTGTCTGACTGCCTATAATTTCAGATGAAGAAACAATGAGTGGTTGAGTTGTTGCAGAAACAATGCTAAACGGTGCGTCAGATTCGTCTCTACTAATTAGGATTTCGTATCCTGGAGTTCCTTGATATAGTTCGACTAAAATTTTGTATTGACTAAGTGCGGTATTTGCAGGAATTTGCCATAACCATGTGTAATCTGAAGAATAATCAAGTGGAACGATAGTAGCAAGATACTTTAAGTTAGCCAAAGAAGCTGTTTCTTGTAGCCACAATTTTATCAGCTTGCTACCAGTAGGAGGATTTTTAACAAAATATTTTATTTCATACGATTTTCCGACTTGCCACTGTTCTCCTCCGTTCGGTGAAGTAACAGTGATAGGTGGTTGAGTAGTTGAAGTTACAATCTTGAAATACGAATCGCTTGAATCGCAAACATTCGTGCCTGATTGGCAAACTTGAATATAATAGGCGCCGTCATTTACTATACGATTAGCTTCTTGAACGTTGCCAACAATCCAAGTAAATATTTGTTTATCCGTGCTCTTATCGCCAGTAAAATTTCTCGCAAGTGGATATGGCGCAATTGATGGCATCATTGGGCATGGTGCTTTAATACACGTTACTGATTGATACTGCACGAGATCAATATTAAACACCATCGATGCAGGAAAGGAGCCTGGATTCCATGTAATAATACCTTTCGTGCCGCGCGTAAGTGTTTCTCCGCCATTCGGATACAGCACTTGAATCGATTGGTTTGTTGATGTACCTCCAACATTTACACTAATACTTGTTTTGGCTTGCTGATTAGAATTGTCTGAAACATAAAATACCGGTGTGTAATTGCCAACAGTCGCATACGAATGAGTAAATGTTGCAGTTTGAGATTCACGAAACGCATATGGCATTGCTATTCCAGGAGCTGATGGGGTAAGATATTCGTCCCCCCAGATCACGCGGTAGCTTAACAAACCATTTTCCGGATCGCTCGCCTTCACCGTCCATGTCCCTTGCTCGCCCACATTAAGTAATGTTGGTCCAGAGACGCCAGAGATAACCGGCGGTTGATTTGAAATGAATCCTACAACGTTAAGTTCTATTTTATTTGATGTAACGCCACCAACAGTAACCCATAAGCGCCAAATTCCGGCCTGACCAACATCGCCGAGCCTTCTTGGACCAGATGCTGCCCTCCAATTACCATATTGATCAGTGTATTTTCTATACTCCAGTGCCAGCTGAGATAATTCAGCCGCTACAACATCATTATTTGAATCATACTTAAATGTGCTGTCGGGTCGCTGAAGGTAGACAACAACTCGCGCATTTGATAAACGACTCGATACATTTGCTTCGAAAGAATAATTTTGGCCAAGCACGAGATTATTGTTAGCGGACCCCGGAATAAAAAGAGATAAAATAGGTTGTTGTGTCGGCGGCAGCGGTGGATAGGGAGATGTTTCGCCGCATGTGTTCGCAATTGCCCCCATTGTTTGTTTTCCAACAACGCCGTATCCGGTCGTTTCCGGATCACCGGATGATACGATGCTTTGCGCTTTTTGAAATTCTTGGACTGCTTGTTCTGTTGAAGGACCGAAGTAGCCTGTGTTGGTGGGATAGGTAAAATAGCCAAGTTCGCGCAGGAATTGCTGCAAACGCACGACATCATCCCCCTTCAAGTCCAAATAAAGATTCCGCGAAAACGTTGGGCACTCGTACGAAGCAACGGTCGTTGAGGAAACAGGAACCGACTCGCCTCCACCGCCAGTAGTTCCCGTCTGTAACGCCTGAATCTGCGCTTGCAACGCTCTAATCTGCGCCTGTAACTGCGCGATGAGTAATGCGGTGTCTGTGGTAGATTGTGCTGAAGAAACCAACGGCACAAGCATTGAAATACTTAATGCTGTGACAATAAAAGTTCTTTTAAAAAATGACATTTTTTGTATAAATTATTTTGAATTATGAAATTGCGTTATAAGAAAAACTCTAATGACAATTTTGTGATTCAAAAAGCTATTAAATCTAGTGAAATTTCGACGATTTCACATTAATATTCAAACTTTCTCTATTATACCCCCCCCCTCATGCTTTATACAATGTCGCTGTGTATAAGTGTATAAATTGCCATAATTCAATATCAATCAAGGCGCATGATGTTTTTGGTAATTTTGGGGATTTCTGTTTTAAAAAATTTTTTAATCTTGCTCCAGCTCGCATCAAAATAAATATCTGGCTCTGGGTCGTTTTCTGCATCATTAAAGTACGCCAAACTTTTTAAAATATGATGATAGTCGTGAGCAACTGATGAATATTGTATTTTCAATCGCCTAATTGTTTTCTCCAATGGTTCAATATTTTTAGCGCACCAGTACAAATCAAAAAAATCTCTTTTTCGCCCTCTTTGAGAAATAGCAACAATTTTCATTACAGCAATATCAATTTTATGAAGTATTTTGATTGAGTCATATTGTATAAAATCTTGTTGCGGAATAAAAAATGGATATGCAATAAAACTTACTTTTGCTTTGAATAATTCACCATAAATAGTGTTTTTTTTATTTATTGTAGTGCGCCATTCATTATTTTTTGAAAAATTATTCAATAATTCGGATTTATCAAAATCCTTTTGAGTAGTAAAAAAATCCAAATCAACTGACCTACGATGTCCTGCCTGTAAAGCAAGTGCTGTGCCACCAGCAAGATACCAGTCTGATTCATTCATCCATGATTGTTTAGATAAAAAGATGATGGCCTTTTTCGTTCTGAATGGCAAAATATTAAAATTAGAATCTATTTTGTTTCCAAAAGCAGTATCCATAAATTTTTTGTTTCAGGCATTAACAAACGAGATTTAGTAACAACTTTTTTTAACAATGATTTATCATAATAATTGTAAAGCCATCTCACTTCTTTATCGTTGCCGAAATCCAACACTCGCTCAATAATATATTGGGCGTTTTTTTCTGCATCTATATTTTTCGGATTAGTATCCCAAAATAAGGCTTGCCTGAATTTCATTCTTTTATTATAGCACTTTTTTCGACCATTTGCCAACACATACAATAGAACAAATTTAAATAAAAAGACGCCTTATGAACAAGGCGTTTCGTTATTATATTTATTTTTATTGTAAACTATTTTGTTTTTACGTAGCAAACACAACAATTGATATTGTTTATAGAAATCCTCTGCCGACACAATGTCTGTTGCAAAACCAAGATTCTGCGCACAACCAGAACTTGTAAACGCATTTCTCGTACATATTGTTTCTGCTTTTTCTTTAGAAATACCGGTAGCTTTCATAATAATGGAAAATAGATAATAGTTGCTAATATGACGAAAATTTGAATAACGCTTTTTATCTTTTGATGATGTTTTTTTTGATTTTATTTGTAAAATAACCCGATGTGGACGCACATATGCACTACATATCATAGTTCTTATTTTCCCACTTAAGAAGATAATAAAAGCGGCTGACTCTGCAAGTTTTTCAACATAAGTATAAACGGGGACAATAGAATTATATAATACATTAAACAACATAAATGCGGAAAAGGCATCTCCTCCTCTGCTATAACCAATAATTATGTGTACTGGAGAGATCTTGCATTCATTTTGTATTTCTATCAACGCCAGCGAAACAGCAAGCATTGTCTTATAATCAATGCGACCATTGATATAAATTATACGATCGGGAATAGAATAACGAACTCCCAAAACTCGCTTTGTTTTCATCAGTGTGCACCTTTGTCAAACACCTATCTTATTATAAGATACCAGATATGATACTAAAACAGCAATATTGCTCTGTTCCCAGTGCACCAGGCATATATTATTTCAAAAACTCGCGAGGGGTAATTTTGTATATCGGCAAAGCGGGCAATTTGCGCGCGCGCTTAAAATTTTACTTTGCAAAAAATATTCCAATCAAAACAAAGGTATTATTGCGAGAAGCAACCGAACTTTCGTGGAAAATTCTTGGATCTGAAATTGAGGCGTTGATTCGTGAATCAGAGCTAATAAAAAAATATAAACCAAAATACAACATTGTGATGAGAGACGATAAACAATATTTATATGTTGGCTTCTCTAATGCAAAAATTTCCACCGAAGGCGGACCAGCCTTGGGTTGGCAAAAAATATTTACGACTCATCAAACGCAAAACACAAACACGCAATATATTGGCCCATTCACAGAAAGCGGCTCGTTAAAATCAACATTAAAAATGCTTAGACGCGTATTTCCATATTGTACGTGTAAAAAACCGCACAAAACACCTTGTCTAAATGCGCGCATTGGCAGATGTTTGGGATTCTGTTGTTTAGACAATAAAGCCAACAAATCTTCTAAAGAAGATTTGTTGGCTAATTATAAAAATAATATTGTTGCAATAAAACAAATTCTAACTGGGAAAAACAAATCGCTTTTAAGGTCTTTAAAAAAAGAAATGTTGGTACTATCCAAAGCACGGCGCTATGAAGAAGCCGGAAAATTGAGAAATCAAATATACGCGCTTGAGCGAATTTTTGAACATCGCGGAGTAATTAAAAAAGATATGTGTTCGGATCGCTCTCGCGCGCTACACACGCTTGGTAATATTTTAAAATTAAAAAATATCGCGCGCATCGAAGGATATGATATTTCAAATATTCATGGCAAATATGCCTATGGCTCAATGGTGGTATTTTCCGCCCAAGGCGGACCAGCCTCTGGCTGGGTAGATTTTGGACCATCTCAAAAAGATTATCGCATTTTCAAAATCCGTTCTGTAGCAGGAGCTAATGACCCAGCAATGATTCATGAAATAATTTCGCGACGACTCAAACATTCAGAATGGCAATATCCGAATGTTATATTGATTGACGGAGGGCCAACACAGCTTAACGCCGCCATTAAAGCATACAGCTCTTCACTTGGACGTCGAACATCCAAGTTGGTTAAAATTGTCTCTCTAGCCAAGTGCGAGGAAGCATTGTATCTCTCCCTACATCAAAAACCAATTAAAATAAAAGAATCATCAGAATCGCTTTATTCCCTTCTAACACACATCAGAAATGAAGCACATAGATTTGCGATTAAATATTATAGAAATTTACATCGTAAAAATACAGCAGGGGGGGGTTGACACCGCTTGCATTGGGTGCTAACCTTAAATAATAATGCGTAATTTACTCTTCGGATTTCAAATTGTAATTTCTGTACTTCTTATTGGCGCTATTTTGCTTCAGCAAAAAGGTGGTGGTTTGGGTTCTGCGTTTGGAGGCGATGGACAAGTATATCGTTCTCGTCGTGGTATTGAAAAAGCTTTATTTGTTTTAACCATTATTTTTGTGATCCTCTTTATTGGAGGAGCACTTGCTAGTCTTATATTTATCAGCTAAGAAAGAGACTTGGACAAATCCTCTAAAAATAATAAACCCCGCTGGGATAGTATTTTTTACCTTCCTAAAGTACTAAGCAGGATAGAATTGGTCGTGTGGTGTATTTTTATATTAATTGGATTAATTTCCTTATTAGCCATTATTCGTGAGATAAACAAATCTTTTTCTGTTGCCGCACCAACATATGGAGGCACATTAAGAGAAGGAATAATAGGAAATCCGCGATTCATAAACCCATTACTTGCGCAAACAGATGCAGATCGTGATATTGTTACACTTACCTATTCCGGACTTTTGCGGCACGATGGCGAAGGAAATCTTATTCCAGCCTTAGCGGAAAAATATGAAATATCTTCGGATGGATTGCAATACACAGTGTATCTAAAAAATAATCTTATGTGGCCAGACGGGTACGCGCTCACTGCTGATGATGTGGTATTTACAGTAAATCTTGCTAAAAACCCGCAAATACAAAGTTCTAAGCGCGCGAATTGGGAAGGCATAGAAATTGAAAAAATTGACGACAAAACACTGCGTTTTCATTTAAAAAAAGCGTATTCTCCGTTTATAGAAAACCTAACGCTTGGAATTGTTCCAAAACACATTTGGAGCGACATTGCTCCGTCACAATTTTCATTGGTTGAACTAAATACAAATGCGATTGGCGCCGGACCGTATATAATAAAATCGATAAATAAAAACTCGCGTGGATCAATCGTGTCAATAAAACTTGAGGCTAATAAAAAATTTGTGCTTGGTAGGCCCTTTATTAATAATATTCAACTATATTTTTATCCGAATGAAGAGACCATAATAAAAAATCTTCAAAATGCCTTTCTTGACTCTTCTGGCGCGGTGTCACCAAAAGAAATTGAATCATTGAATAAAAATAAAATTTTGGCGCATACGATGGAGCTACAAAGAATAATCGCTATTTTTTTTAATTCAAACAACAACAAAAATTTGGCTAGCGTAAAAATAAGAAACACCTTGAATCAATCAATTGATAAAAATTTCTTAGTTGAACAAATACTAAATAATTTTGGCGTGCCCACAGATAGTCCGTTGCCGTTACGTATTATAAAACCAGCAAACACAAACAAATCATACAACCCACAAACAGCTCAAAAAAGTATCCTTAACAATAAAGAGCCGCTGCGTATTTCTATTACTACAACAAATAATATACCCGAATTTACAAAAGCGGCTGAGCTCATTAAAAAAATGTGGGAGGACGCTGGCGCAACAGTAGATATAAAAACATTCGATGAAAACGACCTAGAACAGCTTGTTATTGGGCCGAGAAGATATGAAGCTTTTTTGTATGGTGAAGAAATCATTGGAAAAAATCCAGATCTATTCGCGTTTTGGCACTCATCGCAAAGATCTCATCCTGGCCTCAATATAGCTCTTTATACTAACTCAAAAGTCGATAATTTGTTGGAAAAAGTACGAGCTGAACAAAACGCGGCCAAACAAAAAGAAATGTACGAAGAAATTGATAAAGAAATAAAAAAGGACGCCCCAGCTGTGTTTCTTTATTCTCCGTTTTATATTTATATTACTCCAAAAAATCTTAAAGGATTTAATGTTACCACAATAAATACGGCATCAGAGCGATTTGAAACAATACATAAATGGTATTTAAACACACAATATATTTGGAAAATTTTTGCTAAATAAAAAATATATAATCAAATCCGTCGGAGTGGCGAAATCGGCAGACGCACACGGTTCAGAGCCGTGTGGGAGCAATCCCATGGGAGTTCAAATCTCCCCTCCGGCATACGCAACATTATCAATTAATTATCAATAACAAAAATCTATGCCGCCATATAGACATCAATCAAATAGACAAGCTCATCCCCCTATGAGATCAACCGCGCGACCAGCAGTACCTGCTCGTGCGCCAAGTAGCACTCATAGTGGTCATACTATACGGCCAATAACTCACAGAACGCCATCACGAAGCGGTGGAGAACAAAACTATTATCAACACCCTTCGTCTCACACTAAAGCCAAAATCTTTCAACAACCATCAAAAAAAGGCATCTTAAAATTTATACCTCTTGGCGGATGCGGCGAAGTTACCCGAAGTTGTTACATATACGAATACGAAGACGATATTGTTATTGTAGACATGGGATTCCAATTTGCCGAAGAAGATATGCCTGGAATTGATTATATAATTCCAAATGTTTCATATCTCAAACCAAAAAAGAAAAATATCCGCGGTATCGTGATCACGCACGGTCACTTGGATCACATTGGTGCAATTCCTCATTTATTGGAACCGTTGGGAAATCCTCCAATATATGCAACAGCGCTGGCCCGTGGAATTATTTTAAAACGCCATGAAGAATTTCCTCATTCGCCAAAGCCACATATAGAAATTATAACTCCTGATAGCAAGCTAAAACTTGGAAAATTTAATGTAGAATTTTTCCATGTAAACCACAACATCCCTGGTTCAGTTGGCGTATATTTGAAAACACCTGTTGGAAATGTTGTTCATACTGGAGACTGGAAATTTGATCATACTCCGGTAAATGAACAGCCAGCCGACGTAAAGCGCATGCGCGAAATGGCAGATGAAGGAGTTATGCTTTTGGTTTCCGATAGCACGGATGCCGCTATGCCGGGCAGACAAATTTCTGAAAAAGAAATTCAAAAATCTCTTGAATTAATATTTCAGGAAGCCCCTGGTCGTATTATCGCGGCAACATTTTCATCACTTCTTACTCGCATCCAGCAACTCATTTGGCTATCAGAAGAATATGATCGCAAAGTAATTATCGAGGGTCGCGGAATGAAAGACAACGTGGCAGTAGCACAAGAACTGGGATATCTAAAAGTAAAAAAAGATACGTGCATTATGTCCAGAGACATTGATCGTCATAAAGATAAAAACTTGATGATTGCATGTACAGGCGCGCAAGGAGAGGATCGTGCCGCGCTCATGCGCATTGCGAACAATGAACACAAGACAATTGTTTTGAAACAAACAGATGGAGTTATATTTTCATCTTCAGTCATACCAGGTAATGAAGCTACAGTACAAAGACTCAAAGATATTTTATACAAAAAGGCTGGAAAAATTTATCATTCAGCAACAATGGATATTCACGCTGGCGGACACGCAAAACAAGACGATCTTAAAGAATTGATAGAAATTTTGCGTCCAAAATATTTTATTCCAATACATGGAAATTATTTCATGTTAAAAGAACATATTGATCTCGCAAAAGCCGCTGGCGTAGGAGAATTAAATACTATAATTGCGGAAGACGGGGAAATGGTAGAAATGAATCAAAACGGAGCTATAAAATTAAAAGAAAAAGCGATGACAAATCTTATAATGGTAGATGGTCTTGGCGTAGGAGACGTCCAAGAAGTAGTACTCCGAGACCGCCAAATGCTTTCAGAAGATGGGATTTTTGTCGTTATCGCGCTTGTGGATTCTCAAAGCGGACTTGTCCGCGGGTCTCCGGATATTATCTCTCGCGGATTTGTCTATTTAAAAGAATCTCGCGAGCTTTTGGCGCAAGCGCGGCATGTCGTACGCCGCACTGTGGAGGAATCCACAAATCGTATGCACCCGATCAACTGGACACATATCAAAGACAATGTCCGCGAACGATTAGGCTCTTTTCTTTTTCAAAAAACCAAACGAAGACCGATGGTGCTTCCTGTGATTATTGAGGTATAATTTTAAAAATATTATAATAGTATGTATGACTGAAATACAAAAACCTGTGGCGGTGAGTGGTATTCAATGCTCCGGCGATCTGCATCTGGGCAATTATCTAGGCGCAATAAAACAGTTTATTCCAATTCAGGAAACCCATAACAGCTATTTTTTTATAGCGGATCTTCATGCGTTAACCGAACCTCAAGACCCAGACCTTTTGACTCAACAAACTCTAGAAGTAGCAGCAATGTATCTTGCCGCAGGACTTGATTCTACGAAGGTGACGCTTTTTGTTCAATCACATGTGCGCGAACACGTAGAATTAGGATGGATTTTAAATACAATCACACCTATTGGCGAACTTGAGCGCATGACTCAATTTAAAGACAAAAGCTCAAAATCACCAAAAGATGGCATACTTGCCGGCCTATTAAATTATCCTACACTAATGGCCGCGGATATACTTCTTTATCAAGCCGATGTAGTGCCGGTAGGAGAAGACCAATTGCAACATCTTGAGCTTACCCGCACACTAGCGCGAAAATTTAATTCGCGCTTTGAAAATACATTCAAAGAACCGCAAGCTCTTACTGCAAAAATAGGCGCGCGTATTTTGGGTTTGGACGACCCGACAAAAAAAATGTCAAAATCAGCATCAAGTAAAAATAATTATATAGGACTTTTGGATACAGCGGACGAAATCAGAAGAAAAATTAAAATTGCTGTCACAGATTCTGACCCGACAATTAAATTTGACATAGATAAAAAATTGGGTATTTCAAATCTCCTTTCTATTTATAGTCTTATAGCTGATGTAAATATTCCTGAATTAGAAACAAAATACCAAGGAAAAAGTTATACTGAATTTAAATCAGATCTTGCTGAGGCAATAATCGGCGCACTCGCGCCAATTCAACAAAAGTATCATGAGTTGGCACAAGACCCCGAAAAAATCATGGAAATTCTCAAGCACGGAGCAAAAGATGCGTCAAAAGTTGCAGGAACAACAATGCAAGTTGTACGAGAACGCGTTGGGCTTCTTTCGTGAAAGATTATTATTGTTTTACTTAAAACTACTCTATTCTGGCCCAGCAATCGTGCTAGGTTTTTTCTTTATTCATGCGCTCATGACATCTTTTATACTTCTTTCCCATAAAAATAGTGTTTAAAATTTTATTTTTTGGAAGAAAAATATTTTACTAAAAAGTCGGCAAGAACTTCGCCGCCTAAAACTCCTTCTTGCGGAGCGATAAAATAATCTCCTTGAACTAAGTCAGGTGTCACAGTGACTCCAAGCCCAGCGCGCAACATTTCTGCGTCATTGCGATAATTCCCGGTTGTCATAATTTGTTTATCTAAAATGCCCAAATATTTTGCAAGTTCTCCAATCGCATGTCCTTTGTTTATTCCCTTCATGCCAATATCGTATGCCTAGATTCCGATGAAAAAAAATAATTGAGGTTCGGGGTGTGGGTGTTGTATGGGCTCTTGTGCGGGTGAGGGGGGGTGTGGGGTGGGGGGGGGGGG
>CAYIWH010000012.1:0-22835 GCA_964367075.1 uncultured Candidatus Saccharibacteria bacterium
CAAGGGTTTGGCTGTTCGCCAATTAAAAAGGTACGTGAGCTGGGTTCAAACCGTCGTGAGACAGGTTGGTCTCCTATCTACTACACCCGTTGATGCTTGAGGGGCGTTCTTTCTAGTAAAGAATTGCTACTCTTCCAAGTAATTGGAATTGAAAATTCGGCTATAACGGTGAAATCTTCATAGTTATTATGGGTTGCAACGTCATATTGCAAAGGTCCAGCGATATGATATGATCAAGATACTTGAGGACCATAATAACTTTAAGACAATACCGTGGGAAGTCGATCTAAAAATTTACAAAACGATTTAGCGTATATCGCTGGTTTTCTTGATGGTGACGGTAGCCTTATGCTACAACTCAAGAAACGAGCTGATTCAAAAGTTGGTTGGCGATTTATGTGTACTATTTGTTTTTATCAAGACAGTAGGCATGAAAAACCACTCCACTGGATGAGAACAATATTTGGTATCGGATATCTTTCACAAAGAAATGATGGTATTACTGAATTAAGGATTAATGGTTATAGACAAGTGAGAGATATTTTAAAGCTACTGCTCCCATTTATTCGTTTCAAAGAGAAACAAGCAAGAGCGCTATATTCTGCGGCAGATTTTTTAGCACAGAAACCAATGGCTCGATTTACGGTTAAGGATCGTAAGCAATTATTGGATTGGATTCTAACAATTCAATCAAATAATTACAAAAGCCATAGTAGAAAAACCAAAAAAATGCTTCAAAAAGTTTTAGATTTGACCCCGTAACGACTTGATGTTGCAATGTGTAACACAGACTTAATTATTTCGAAAGGTTCTAAAAACCTAGAATAATTAGGTAATACGCCGACTCCGCCCAAAGCTAGTGCATTGAGGCGGATGAAGATATAGTCTGCGCTCCTAGAAATAGGGGAATACGTGACGAGAGGACCGAAAGGAACATACCTCTGGTGTACGAGCTGTCGCGCCCGCGGCAACGCTCGGTAGCTATGTATGGACGTGATAAACGCTGAAAGCATCTAAGCGTGAAGCACACCCTAAGATTAAGCATCGTTATGAGACCCCTCGAAGACTACGAGGTTGATAGGCTCTAGGTGTAAGGCCCGCAAGGGTTTCAGCCGAGGAGTACTAATGGTCCAAACCGTCCTGCTATAAAGTGCATTTGCAAAAGTATTTACTTACATTAAAAAAATTCAGAAACATTATTTGAACGATTAAGTTTCTGTTAGTGAAAATAAAGTTTCTGGATTGATAATAATTCAAAAATCTTGATTGAGTTTTTTTATTCGGTGGCTCGACGCCATGGCACTACCTCTTCCCATTCCGAACAGAGTCGTAAAACATGGTAGTGGCGATGATACTCCGTAAGGGGGAAAGTAGCTAGCCGCCGGTTAAAAGCACTCAATTTTTATGTTAATGTCTAAAATTTTACTATTTTTTCTGTATATGGTACCTCATAATAAGAAGTATTTTGTCATTTTGGAGGATCTATGACGAAACGAATAGGATTGTTTTTGTTCCCACCGTTTTTATTTATGGTGGCATTTTCTTCAATTGTTTGTGCGAAAGAATATACATTGGAAGAATGTAAAAAAACAATTGAGAACATAACAATAAAAGTATTAGAAGATTTATCGTCTATTGCGTCAACAAATATTAAGATTGAATTATCAAAAGAAAATCCTCGCAGTTTTACGATTTCAGCACAAACTATTCCAGGTGCATATTTAGTTGATGGTAAATATATTGCACCAGAGGTTCAAAAAATATTTGATAGCACGCCCGTGCAAATGCTTGCGACTGTACAGTGCCCGCTCAATATGGATAATGCAGAAGAAGAAAAACAATACAAAGAATCACTTCTTAACGCAATGAAAATGGTTGATACGTATTCAAAACAGCAAATAACAACTTCTACTTTCAAGGATTTTATGAGGCAAGTTGTCGGGTTCTATAGTGTTTCAAAAGATAATTTTGCCAGAGAAGCTGGAAAACCACTTCCCGTAGGGTATTCAATGAATGTCCTTTGGGGCGCGCAAGAGCGATTTACTGATTATTCGTTTCAAAATCTATATATTATGCTTGATTATTGCGCGTATTTCATAGACAACAAACATGACTCTTCAGATCAAATAGAGCAAAAACGACAAAATTGTTTGAGGAAACAATCTAGACGATTTGAATTTACTATCCAAATTGAAGGGCGCACAGAAGAAGAAATTTCAAAAGAACTTGCAATAAGAGTAAAACAACTCAATACAATGATGTTTGTATATTTTAGAGCGCTTATTGCAAGAGAAAACAAACAAACTATTTAAAGCGCAAAAACCCTTGAAAAATAAGGGTTTTTCTATTTTTTGTAAAAAAGACTTGACAAATTTATCTAATGGGTGTATAATGGAAACAAGCTGGAGGTGGGGAACAAAAAAAATAAAAAAAGAAAATAAAAAAAGAAACAAAAGAAAAACAAAAACCCCACCTTCAGCTCTCAACATTAGTTTATAAATTGAATTTGTAAATTAATGTTGCGTGGCAGGTTGACAAATTTTGTGAGCTTGCTATAATGGCACAATTGAAAATAATACCAAGCATGGGTTTGGACCGCGAAATGAGATTCTGACATATGTCCGCCAGAGGTGGATAAATCGGAATTTTATTTCGCGGGGGCTAGGTAAAATGAAAGCGCGTCGTGCCCGACGATCGATAACCCGGGTACTTCGAAAAATAATGAGGATCGCTCCCTCGACCTAGCTCCCGCTGTGTTCTTTTGAAACATCAGTACCAGCGCGCGCATCTGTCTTGGCGCGTTGGGGATATAGTTACTAGCAAGACCAAAGACTGGGGAAAATCCCATGGATGGAGACAGGCTCCATTGCTCGCACTTAGTGAGCACAGTCTTTGGAAAGCCTCAAGAAATCTTGGGGCCGTGAAATGAGAGTAGCATATGTGCGAAGTCCGACTCCGAACATTATGGTAAATTCATTTCGCGGGGCGCATTACAACGCCATTCTGCTAGGACCCTTAAAAGGAAAACGCAGATGGAGACGTTATGCACCCGCGATCCTGTTTGAAAATATTTCGTGTGCTCCGTCCCGTCATTCGACGTGGATGATGTTGCACCGAAACAAACTTGGCGTCTGGTGATGCCAAGGAGGGGGAGAGGTCATCTTGTCGGGCGACCTCGGCCTCTCCCCCTCGACGAAGTTTTTTGAAAATCTTAGCAGAGTAAACAAACAGATGTTGCTTGGCTTCGGCCTTGAACTCCTGTTTGAGCTTTGCTCTGCAAAAAGCTTGGCGCGACACATTTGTTGCGGACACGTTCATAGCCGGAACGTGCCTAGACAATAAAGTGGGTCCGAGACAGTCGTGATTGGTGAAGGCCTGTGGCCTGCGAAGCCAATTGCAACTTGTCGCGCCAATAAACTCTAGGGTGGTTTAATGCTCACTTGAGTGCTGGTTGCGCCAACCAGTAGCGGGCATACGCCGAATGTGGCGAACCGGCGTACCAACGCCATTCACCACCCGCCCACCTGCCCCTATGATCCGCCATCGCGCGGCGAGGGGTTTTTTTTTACTTCGATTTCTATTACACTAATATAATATGATATTATCGTGGACATTTAAGAGACGAATATCGGTTTTAGGATTTTTTCTTTTGATCATAATTCTTTTTATAGGATATATTTGGTACGCGACTTATACTCCAGCGTCATGTTTTGATAAAAAACAAAATCAAAATGAAGAAGGGATAGATTGTGGTGGCGCAAATTGTATTCCTTGCGCTTCTAAAATTAAAGAACCTGTAATTTTGTGGTCTCGATTTTTTTCGTTGAAAGAAGGTTTTATTGACGCCGCGGCGTTGATAGAAAACCAAAACGAATTTTTAGAAGCGACAGAATTGTCGTATATATTTACTATTTTTGACAATAAAAATGTCATCATCGCGAAACGGGAAAACAAAACTTATTTAGAACCAGGCGCCAAACTGCTTATTTTGGAACCAGAAATATCAATACAAAATCGTACTCCACAAAGAGCTATTTTAGAGTTTAATACTAATAATATTGTTTGGGACAAGAAAACACAAAACGTGCTTAAAATAAAAGTGGAAAAAGCAGATACATTATTGGAAAGCGAATTTCCTCGAGTTGAGGTGCGCATAAAAAATGAATTCACTGATGTATATAAAAATATTGAAGCAGATATAGTACTTTGGTCTGGAGATCGGGCGGTGGGCGTATCACAAACGCTAGTAGATAATTTGGATATAAATCAAGACCGCGATTTAGTATTTACTTGGCCCAAAGCAATTCTCGGAGTTGATAGAGCAGAGCTATTTTTCCGCCAGCTTAAGTGATAATTATTATGAAAACAAATCATTTTCATTTGTTATTTTTATGAAAAATATTGTACAAACAATTAAATCAATAGACTGGATTTTAATGCTTTCTTCATTGATGTTAGTTTTTTTTGGACTTACTACGATGAGATCGTTTGGCGTCGCAGGAGATATTTCTGTACAATATTTTTTTACGCGTCAAATTGTTTGGATCGCTCTTAGTCTTATTATTTTTTGTATTGCCTTATTTATTGATTGGGGGTTTTTTAAAACAAATAGCGTTTTTTTGATTTTATTTTATATAATTATTTTGCTTATGCTTGTTGTCGTACTTGTTGGCAATCAATCAGTGCGAGGGGCAGAAAGTTGGTTAAACGTAGGATTTATTAAACTTGAACCATCAGAATTTATGAAGCCCGTTTTACTTTTGCTATTGGCTAAATATTTTTCTCGTAGGCATGTAGAGATCGCACGTATTCGCACACTAATTGTTTCTGGCATATATGTATTTATTCCTACATTATTGGTATTTTTACAGCCTGATTTTGGCTCTGCCGCATTACTTGGATTTTTATGGCTAGGCATGTCTTTGGTCGGTGGTATTAGAATACGCCATTTGATTTCTCTTTTTGTGGTAGGATTGATTGCGGCAATTTTTATTTGGCAATTTTTATTGCTACCATATCAAAAATCACGTATAGTTTCGTTTGTAAATCCAGGAAGTGATGTGCGTGGTACTGGCTATCATTCAACGCAATCAATGATTGCGGTGGGGGCTGGAGAGTTATTGGGTCGTGGTATAGGATATGGGACACAGTCTCGTCTCGCATTTTTACCAGAACATGAGACCGATTTTATTTTTGCTGCTTTTGCTGAAGAGTGGGGCTTTGTAGGAGTTCTAATATTTTTGTTGTTTTTTGGCATTGTTGTTTGGCGAATTTTAAGAACTGGTATATATGCTGAAAGTAATTTTGAGCGCTTATTTTCCGCAGGTCTTTCGCTGTTGATTTTTTTTCAAGCATCAATACATATTGGTATGAACATGGGTATACTACCAATAACCGGCTTAAGTATGCCCTTGGTTAGTTACGGCGGATCTGGTTTAGTCACTATTTTTTTGAGTATGGGTATTTTGCAAAGTATGTCGCTTCATAAAAAAGGAGTTTTGTTAGATTTTGAGAGACGCTATGAGGATGGGATTGTTGGAGCATAATAAATGACCTCCATACTGTACAATTAGTTGACAGAAATTTGCCTATCTGCTAATATATACTATATGAATAATTCGACTTTATCGTTACACCCAGAGGTAGCCACAAAACAGTTGTTAGGTGTTTTGCCTAAGCGTACAAGAGATATTGTAGAATTTCGTTTCGGGTTAGGTAAAAACTCCGAAAGAATGACTCTTGAAGCAATCGGAAACAAGTACAATATTACTAGAGAGAGAGTTCGTCAAATAGAAGCCGACGCTCTTTCTCGTATTCGCAAGTCTTCAAAAATGTCAGAATTACGAGGTGTTTTTGCTGATTTTGAAAATTATTTTTCAGTCGCTGGTGGTGTGGTTCGCGAAACATATGTATTACAGAATCTTGCCTTACATCCTAAGCATGAAAATCATGTATATTTTCTTCTCACGTTGAATAAGTCGTTGACTCGATTTCATGAGAATGAAGATTTTCATTCTCGCTGGGCTCACCAAAAAGAACTTGACACACAGGCTCAAAAAACAGTTTCGCACGCCACAAATGAAATTCGAAAAATAGGCAAACCAATTTCTGAACCAAAACTTTTTGATGTTTTGAGCGCTTCCGCTCAAGTGGTAATTGGTTCGTCTCCGGGAGAGGCTGTGCTTGCAAATTGGGTCGGTCTTTCAAAGATTATGGCTAAAAATTATTTTGGCGAATGGGGTCTTGTAGAATTTCCTTCTATTAAACCGAGGGGCGTACGTGATTTATCTTATCTTGTGATGAGCAAGTTTGTCGAACCTCTTCATTTTTCTGAAGTTGCACAAAAAATAAGCAAGCTTGTAGGAAGGAAAATTCATACGCAAACAGTACACAACGAACTTATAAAAGATAACAGGTTTGTATTAGTAGGTCGCGGACTTTATGGATTACGAGAATGTGGTTATGAAGAGGGAACAGTAAAAGATATTATTTCAAAAATTTTACACAAAAGCGGACCTCTTTCGAAAGACAAAATTGTGGAATTAGTTTCCACAAAACGATTTGTAAAACCAAATACAATTGCTGTAAATCTGGACAATAGAAAATATTTCAAGAAGTTAGAAAATGGAGCATATACGGCTCTGTAAGAAACAGTAGATTTTTTACATTTATTAAATGAGATTATTGATAAATCAAATTATTGATTTTTGGGGGCTGTTTGGCGCTTTTTGGTATATTTTGGCGCCAGTTGGCCTTTTTTTTGTTTTTAGACTCGCATGGCTTGGATATGTGAGAGGACATTTTTTGTCAAATATCAAATGGGTTTTATTGGAAATACAGGTAACGCGCGATGTTGCAAAAAGTCCAAAAGCAATGGAAAATATTTTTGCCGGTTTGCATGGCGCTACACGTAGTATTGATCTTATACACAAATATTGGGAGGGGATAGTCTTGCCATGGTTCTCTTTGGAAATTGTCGGGGATGATAATGGAGTGCATTTTTATATTTGGACACAAGAATTTTTTCGCCGACTTGTGGAGGCGCAGGTGTATGCTCAATATCCTTCAAGCGAGATACGTGTTGTCGAAGATTATACAAAATTAATGCCAAAAGATTTGCCTGATGATCAATGGACATTGTGGGGCGCAGAACTAGAACTTACTAAACCAGACGCCTATCCTATTCGTACATACGAAGAGTTTACACTAGAAGATATAAGCGCAAAAGAAGAAGAACGAAAAATCGATCCTTTATCTTCTATGGTAGAATTTTTTGGAGCGCTAAAGGCTGGAGAACGATGCTGGGTGCAAGTTTTGATACGTCCAACAGGAGACGCTTGGAAAAAGGAAGGAGATGAGCTTATGGGGCAACTAATGGGCAAAACCACAAAAGCAAAGAAAAATTTTATTCAACAAATTTTTAGTTTTATCAATGAAGTTGTTAGTTTCTTTTTGCCTCAACCAGCACAAACTATAGAATCTCCGAAAAAAGAAGATTTTGGTATTTTTAAATTATCTCCTGGTCAACAAGATGTGATCAAGGCGGTGGAAAAAAATATATCTAAATTGGGTTTTGAAACAGGAATTCGATGGATGTATATAGCGCGACATGATACATTTTCTTTTGTTGGAGTTTCCGCAATAAACGGAATTTTTAAACAATTTTCCTCCCAATCTTTAAATGGATTTAAATTAAATGCTAAAACAAAAACAACATCCGGTTATTTAGGGCACATTGAGCGATTCAAAAATATTATAGAAGATAGAAAAAAAAGCCGTATTTACCGCGCGTACCGTATGCGATCATTATTTTATCCTCCATTTAATCAGGTAAAACCTTTTGTTTTAAGTTCATCAGAATTGGCAACTGTATATCATTTTCCAGGAACAGTTGTTGGCGCTCCAGCGATGACTAGAGTAGAAGCAAAAAAGGGGACACCTCCATCAAACTTACCGTTGTAAGTTTTATGGAGGTGTCCCCGACATCTAATCTGCCACTATAAATATGAATGATGATCAAAAAATAACATATTTTGGACTAACCAATTTTAGAAACCAAGACCTGCGTTTTGGTATAAAAAAAATTGATCGTCGAAAACATATGTATATTGTGGGCAAGACTGGCATGGGAAAAACCACGCTTTTGGAAAATCTTGCCATGCAAGATATTCAAAATGGCGAAGGTGTTGCTTTTATTGACCCACACGGAGAAACAGCGTACAAATTACTTGATTTTGTGCCCAAAGAACGTATAAACGATGTTATTTATTTAAATCCAGCAGATCTTGATTTTCCAGTCGGGCTCAATGTAATGGAAAGCGTAGATCCGACAAGAAGGCATTTTGTTGCTTCCGGTCTTATGGCAGTATTTAAAAAAATATTTGGTCCTGATGTATGGTCGGCTCGAATGGAGTATATTTTAGGGAACACGATATTAGCATTATTAGAGTATCCTGATTCCACGCTTTTAAGCATCAATCCAATGCTCGCTGTTAAAGAATTTCGTAAAAAAGTTGTTGAAAATATAAAAGATCCGGTTATTAAAGCGTTTTGGACGCAAGAATTTGCCAAATATACCGAAAGATTTGCGGCGGAAGCGACTCCAGCGATACAAAATAAAGTAGGACAATTTACATCAAATCCAATTATTCGCAACATTGTTGGACAGGCAAAATCAACGTTTGATTTTCGAAAGGCAATGGATGAGAGAAAAATAATTATCATAAACATTGCCAAAGGAAGCGTTGGCGAAGAAAATATGAAGCTTTTAGGTTCTATGATAGTTACTAAGATATATTTGGCGGCGATGTCTCGAGTGGATATCATTGATGAAAATAAACGTCCCGATTTTTTCTTGTATGTGGACGAATTCCAAAATTTTGCAACGGAATCGTTCGCGGATATTTTATCTGAAGCAAGAAAATATCGATTGAATCTTACGATGGCAAATCAATTTATGGCGCAACTATCAGAAGAAGTGAGAGACGCGGTGATTGGTAACGTAGGCACAATGCTAACATTTCGCGTTGGCGCGGAAGACGCAGAATTTTTGGAAAAAGAATTTGGGCCCGAATTTATGGCAACTGATTTGGTAAATCCCGGATTTGCGCAAATATATTTGAAGCTTATGATTGATGGCGTAGCGTCTCGTCCATTTTCAGCGCAAACTCTTCCGCCAATAAAAAACGATCAACACTCATATAGAGAGGAGATTTTAACAGCATCGAGAAAAAATTATGGAGTTTCTCGCGCGTCTGTTGAAGATCAAATTAAAGTATGGAGTGAATCAATGAGCGGAATTGATGCTGGTTCCGGCGATTCAATAGGCGAGCGACCAAAATCAAAATTTTCTAATGATAAACAAACAAAACCATCCGTGCCTCTATTTGATGCTGTGTGTATTGTATGTGAAAAAAAAACACAAGTACCATTTGAGCCAGATCCAGCGAGACCGGTATTTTGCAAAGAACATATAGGTATGGCCACAAAATATCCAAAACGGCTTGTGCAGCAAGCCAGCCCAACATTATTGCCAAAAGAAGAAGTAATAAAAAAATTACCAGAATCGGAGCCAAAAAAACAACCAGCTTTGTCATTAAAAGATTTGCAAAAAAACACCTCAGGAATTTCCAAAAAGTTTGTTCCCAAAAATCAGACAGGTACTCAACAACAAGACAATTTGTCAGCGCTTCGCGAAGCGCTCAAAAAATCATTAGAAACAAAAAAAGCGCAATCATTGCCTCTATCGGAGCCGTTAGTAAAAGCAGAATCAAAAAGCCTACCTGAACAATCGTCATCAAAAGGCACGTTGAAGCCAGGAGAGAAACTTGAACTTTAAATAAATATTATTTTTTCTCTGCGCGCTCTACATATTGGCCTGTGTCTGTGTTTACGCGAATGATGTCGTCTTGATTGATGAACATAGGGACATTGATCTCAAGACCATTTTCTAGAACAACAACTTTTGAGCCACCGGTGGCAGTGTCTCCTTTAAACGATGGAGGGGCTTCTTTTACCTTGTAGTCAATTTTTATTGGAAGTTCAATATTTATAATTTCTCCTTTTCCACTAGAGGCGGATCCGCCTTTGGCGGAAAATACATAAGCAGTCACTTGAATATTTGGTTTTAAGAATTTTATTTTGTCGCCAATTTGTTCCGCGGTAAATTTAATCCTAATTTTAGGATCCTTGGGATCTGCAAACCAATATTCATCGCGGTGATTGTAGAGATAATTGAGAGATTTTTTGTCTATTTTTGCTTCTTCAAATGCATCGCTTTGCTGGAATGTGTGTTCGCCAAATTTTCCGGTGATAAGATTTTTAACTTTTACTTTTGAAGTCGGCCGACGCTGTTGCATGCGCAAAAACTCGTAATCCAAAACAAGGTACGGCTCACCATCCATAACAAAAATAACTCCTTTAGTGACATCGGTATATGACAACATATGGAAATTAGTGTATCATATCAATGTAAAAATGCCAATATGCAAAATAAATATATTATAACAATTGGGATGGAGGTACACGCGGAGTTGAAAACAAATAGCAAGATGTTTTGTAATTCCAAAAACGACCCGGATGAAAAGCATCCAAATGTGAATATTTGTCCTGTGTGTGTGGGGCATCCGGGGACATTGCCTGTGATAAACGCCGAAGCGGTAAGATTAGTACATCGCGTGGGGGTCGCGCTGGGGGGAGAGATACAAAAGTGGTCTCGCTTTGACCGCAAAAATTATTTTTATCCCGACCTTCCAAAGGGCTATCAAATATCTCAATATCAGTATCCGTTGGTAGTAAATGGAATACTCAATGATATACACATTACTCGCGTGCATTTAGAAGAAGATACTGCTCGTTCTATACACGAGCAGTATGCAAGAAATATTCACAAGGGAGATTCAACGCTTGTGGATTTTAATCGTTCTGGAGTGCCATTGATGGAGCTGGTCACCGAGCCTGATATTACAAGCGCCAAACAGGCGCGCGAATTTTGTGAAGAATTACAACTTCTCTTGCAATATATCGGAGCGTCGGACGCAAATATGGAAAAGGGGCAGATGCGCTGTGAAGCGAATATTTCTATTCGTCCCGAAGAGCAAAAAGAATATGGCACTAAAGTGGAAGTGAAAAACATTAATTCGTTTAAAGCGGTAGAGCAGGCAATTGAATTTGAGTTGGCGCGTCAAGAAAAAATACTTGAAAAAGGAGAACAAATAAAACAGGAAACGCGCGGTTGGGACGAAAATAAAGGAATTACATTTTCACAGCGCTCAAAGGAATCCGCGCATGATTATAGATATTTTCCGGAGCCAGACTTGCCGCCACTTACTTTTACGGACGAATATATTGAAGAATTAAAAAAGACTATTCCAGAATTGCCATGGCAAAAACGAAAAAGATTACAGGAAGAATATGATATCGCGCCGCTTTTGACAGAGACTTTGGTACGGGAACGAGCTCTCGCAAGTTTTTGGGAAAAAACAGTTTCTGAATTAAAAGAATGGCTTGATGTTGAAAAAGAATCAGATAAGTTTGTTGAAGCAATTCGTCTTGCTGTAAATTATTTTACATCAGATTTACTGGGTCTAATGAAAGAAAAAGAAATTGTTGCCTACGAACTTTTAGTAGAACCTGAAAACTTTGCCGAACTAATAAAAATGATATTAAATAAAGAAATATCTTCGCGTGTGGCAAAAGATATACTAAGACACATGACAGAAGCAGGAGGAGATCCCTCGGTGATTGTAAAAGACAAAGGACTGGAGCAGGTGAGCGATGAAGGTACACTTTTGGAAATTATCAAAAAAGTGGTTGATGCAAATCCAAAACCTGTTGCCGATTTTAAAGCCGGAAAACAGCAAGCGCTTCAAGCATTGATTGGTCAAGTGATGAAAGAAACAAAAGGCGCAGCAAACCCGGCGATGATACGCGAGATATTGACAAAATATTTAGATAATATATAATATATTTTCTTTTATTTTTGTAAAAATTGTTTTATTAATTTTTGTGCTTCTTTTTCAGATTTTATCCAATGTATTTTTTTATTTCTACGAAACCATGTCATCTGGCGTTTTGCGTAATGCCAAATAGCAGTTTGTAGTTTATTAGTCATTAGTTTGTAGTTTAGTTTTCCCTGTACGTGTAGCGATACATAACGATATTCAAGCCCAAGCTCATTCATTCGTTTCCAAGATAATCCATTTTTGTGTAGTCGCTGTACTTCTATAATAATTCCCGGAAGCCTTTTAAGTAGGCGAGTGTGAATTCGTTTTTTTAATTCAGTAGGTGATTTTTGTACTCCTAGCCATAAGACAGAATAACTCTGAACGGATTTTGAGGTTTTTTTGGCATGGTTCCCGACTTTTGGGAGGGACAAAAAGGCCGAAACCTCGGAGCCCGACGCTGGTCGGGCGAGAATGAGTGAAGGGTTGTTCTGTCTTATGATAACTGCTATTTCAATGGCACGAATAAGACGACGAGGATTATTTTTATCTATTGTTTTTGCGCGCGCAGGATCTAGCTTTTTAAGCACTAAAAATAATTGCTTGGTATGTTTTTTCTCAAGTTTTTTACGAAGCTTCGGATTTGGAGGCACATTTGCAGTTTGCATACGCCCCAAAAGCACATCAATATAAAAACCGGTTCCGCCAACAATAATTGGTATTTTTTCTTTTTTTGTAATTTGTTCCAACGCCCAACTCCCGTATTTTTTAAAATTTTCTGCAGTAAAAATTTTTTTTGGCGATGCGATATCTAAACAATAGTGTGGAATACCGCGCATTTCTTTTTTTGTAATTTTTCCGGAGCCAATGTCTAGTCCTTTATAAACTTGCCGCGAGTCAGCGGAAATTATCTCACCATTTATTTGTTTGGCAATACGCACGCCCAAATCTGACTTCCCAGAAGCCGTTGACCCTACAATGACAATTATTTTTGACGAAGGTATTGATTTCATAAACCTTGTTGTTTGGTATAAAAACTTACATTGTGTTCATAACACGCATAATTTTCTGCTGAAAATTTGCTATACTCCCGCCCTTGGCTAGGCTCGCCCAAATGAGCGGCGCGCCGTCGCGCTCCGTAGAGTTATTCATACAACGAAGTTTTTATACCAAAATTATCCCAGCATTTTTGCTATCGCATTTTCAATAGACATTGCGCCCAAGTCTCCTTTGCCGCGCTCGCGAAGCGCTACTGTTTTGGCTTCTGCTTCGCGATCGCCAATGACAATAACAAACGGAATTTTTTGTATTTCTGCTTCTCGGATTTTTTTGCCGACAGACTCATTTCGTCTGTCTATTTCAAAACGAATATCTTTCCCAACAAGTATTTTTTCAATTTCTTTAATATAGTTTTCGTTTTTATCGTTGATTGGCAGTATCGCAACCTGCGCTGGAGCAAGCCAAAACGGAAACGCTCCGGCAAAGTGTTCAATAAGAACCGCCAAATATCTTTCAATGGAGCCCATAATTGCTACGTGAATCATAACAATTCGTTCTTTTTCTCCATTTTCATTTATACAATTTAAATCAAAACGTTCCGGCAAATTCATATCAAGCTGGATAGTTGCTACTTGCCACTCGCGACCCAAAGAGTCTGTAGCGATAAAATCAATTTTTGGGCCATAAAACGCCGCTTCTCCCGGAACTTCCGTATATTTAATTTTTTTTGCTTTTGCAAGGTCGCGCAAAATATTTTCCGCGGTATTCCACATCTTTGGCGTGCCAAGATATTTTTTTGACTCTTTCGGGTCGTGAAATGACAATCTCATATCTAGTTTGAAACCGACTTTTCCGTAGAATATTTCAATGATGTTCCATGCTTTTAGCATTTCTTCTTTTATTTGTGATAGTCTGCAGAATACATGTGCGTCATCTTGCGTGATTGATCGCACGCGGGTAAGTCCAGAAAGTTCGCCAGTCTGTTCATCGCGATAAACTTTTGTAGTGTTCGCAAATCGTATTGGTAGATCACGATAGCTATGTTGTTTTCGAACAAAAATTTGAATATGATGAGGGCAATTCATGGGTTTCATCGCAAAAATATGCCCTTCTCGTGTGGTAATTTTCATCAGTTCATCTTTAAATTTGTCCCAGTGCCCGCTTTTTTCATAAAGATCTTTTTTGGCGATGTGGGGAATATCTACTTGTTGGTATCCTCGTTCTTTGCGGAGCGACCATACTAAATTATCCAGCACATTGCGTAATATTGTTCCTTTTGGTGTCCACAATGGAAGGCCTGATCCTACTAATTCTGAAAAAGTAAAAAGATCAAGATCTTGTCCTAATTTTCTATGGTCGCGCTTTTTGGCTTCCTCCAGCATTGTTTGGTAATCGTTTAATTCTTTTTTTGTCTCAAACGCAAGGCCATAAATTCTTTGGAGCTGTTTATTTTTTTCATCTCCTTTCCAATAAGCTCCGGCAATTGTGGTTAGTTGAAATGCGTCAGGATTAATTTCGGAAGTATTTTTTACGTGACCACCGCGACACAAATCAGTAAAAGCTGAAGGCGCCTCCCCGGTTGCATAAATAGTAAGAGATTTTTTTTCTTTCACAAAATCTTTGATAAGCTCCAATTTAAAAGGTTGATTAGCAAAGATTTTTTTAGCTTTGAGTGGTGTGACTTTTTCTCCGACGATCGGAAGTCGTGCGCCAATGAGTTTTTTCATCTCTTTCTGAAATTCTTTGAGATCGTCTGGAGTGAAAGGACTGGGTATCAAGAAATCATAATAAAATCCATTTTCAATTACAGGCCCGATACCAAGCTTTGCTTTGGGGAATTTTTTGAGTACCGCCATTGCCAACAAATGCGCTAAAGAATGGCGTACAGCGTCTATTTGATTTGCGGCATTTTCTGACGTATTTTTCATTATTTTATTCTAGCAGTTTTTTATTGATTTCACAAATTTATATATGCTATAATACAACTATTATTAGATAATATTTAAATACATATGACGCACTATATTTGCACTGGAGGATGTAATGGAGTATCGGATAAGCCGGGAGTTTGTCAGACTCTTACTTGTCCAAAACATCAGCAAACGCTAGAAGCGTGTGATTGCACGGATGGGAAGCACAATGGCGCGTTTGATTTCAAACACGACCACGAACATAGCCTGCCTGCAGTGGAGGAACCAAATCTGCCGATGGAAAACAAATAAGAAATGTTGGTTACGTCTAAGAAAGCAGATGAGTTTCTGAGCGGATTTTGAGTGCGAGAGCGGGCATGGTTTTTTGCGTGATTGATAGGATTTATTTTGAAGTTTTGTTAGATTCCCACGGAAACAAAATCCATTCTGTTCCTTTTTTGTGAAGCCAGATTGTTGGGATAAATTTGCTTTGTGAGTGATAAAAGAGCGTCACAATGAAATGTGTTTTTGAATAACGTTTGAGAGTTTTTCCGCTATCCGCGATGTCGTCAACAATTAATGTATTTTTTGTTTTTGGCTTATTGTAAAATGGAATATTGAGTGCGTGAGATATGACTACTGCCAAAGGAAGCCCTCCGCGTGCTGGACCGTAAACGCCATCAAATTTGCGTCCACTTTTGCGTAATAGTGATGCAATTATTTTTGCATCTCTATCAAACTGATTCCATGTATATTTTTTATATTTCATATTGTGAATAATTAATATATTAACACAGTATTTTATCATGTTCTAGCACTGTGGACAGCATGTTCTTGCATAAACTATGTGGGCAAGTTTATGTTGTGTTTTATATTTGACGAGCTTTCTAGTAAGTATATAATACAATCAATGGCAAAGAAGAAAACAACAATTGACGATTTGGCGGTAATGGTAAAACACGGCTTTGACGGCGTAGACAAGCGTTTTGAACAAGTAGATGTGCGTTTTGAACAAGTAGATGTGCGTTTTGAGCAAGTAGATGTGCGTTTTGATCAGATTGTTGATACCATGATAGACAAGGCCACTTTTGGTAAATTTGCAGAAAATGTTGATCGACGATTTGGCCATCTTGAAGCTCGAATGTCCACAATGGAACGAGATGTTTCTGAAATTCGCAAACATTTTATATATCGTGATGAGTTTGAAGACGCGCTTGCTCGTTTGCGCCTTGTTGAGAAAAAACTAGGCATTAAAAGCGGGAAATAATTTTATATCAATTTAATTTTTTCGGCAATGAGAGAGATGGTGCCATTGCGATCACTGACTTTGGCGCGAATAGCAATACATTTATTTTCAGCAAGAAGCTGATGATATTCTTCAAACACTCTTGGGAAAACCACTGCTTCAATTTCTGCTGTTTGATCTTGCAATTTCATAAAAATCATCGGATCTCCTTTTTTTGTAGTGATACGCCGCAAGTTTGTAATTAAAACATTGGTTGTTACCAAGGTATTTGTTCGCATTGCCTTTATTTTTTCTATTTGGACTGTATCGATGATTGCTCCGTTTGTTTTTTTAAATTTATCAAGTGGATGCCCAGAAACATATACTCCAAGCAAGTCTTTTTCCCATAATAATTTTTCTTCGAGTGTCGCCGGCACTACTTTTTCTAATTTGAGCATTGGAATTGACGCAGTATCAATCATCAGGCTAAAAAGATTTTCTTGTTTTTCTGTTTTTGCTTTTTGCGTCGCTCGAGCAAATTCTAATATTTTATCCATATTGAGCAGTATTTCTTTGCGCTCGCCAAGTTCATCTAGCGCGCCAGCTGATGCGAGCGCCTCAAGAGATTTTTTATTGAGATCTTTGGATGTGATGCGTTCCAGGAAATTTGTAAGATTAGTAAAGGGCCCATTTTTTCTACGTTCTTCAATAATTGCGTCTACAATGCCAGAGCCAACATTTTTAATCGAAACGAGCCCAAATCGTATCTCGTTTTGTGTATCTTTGGGCGCTGCAAAATCACGCCCGCTTTGATTTATGGTTGGTGGGAGCACGGAAATGCCAAATCCATCAGCTTCTTTTATTAAAAATGCTATACGATCATTATCTTTACGATCAGCATTAAACAAAGAGACCATAAATTCAAGAGGGTAGTAATATTTAAGATATGCAGTTTGAAAGCCCAAAAGCGCGTATGAGGCGGCATGTGCCTTATTAAATCCGTAACGCGCGAACGGCTCAAGAAGTTCGCCAAGCTGTTTTGCGATTTCTTGCTTTGTGCCGTTTTGTATTGCGCGGCTGACAAATTTTTCTTTTTGTTCTTCTAGCAGCTTACGGATTTTTTTGCCGATTGCTTTTCGTAATGTGTCGGCTTCGGCCATGGTAAATCCAGCAATATCCCGCGCAATTTGCATTACCTGTTCTTGATAAATAGTAACACCGAAAGTTGGAGAAAGTATTTGTTCAAGTTTTGGGTGTATATATTTAATTTCTTCTTTTCCATGTTTCCGCGCTATATAAGTTGGAATTAGTTCCATTGGACCAGGTCGAAAAAGAGAAATCATAGCGATTATATCTTCAATGCCGGTTGGTTTTAAATCAATTAAATTTTTTGTCATACCAGATCCTTCCAATTGAAATACGCCAACAGTTTTACCTTCGCGGAGCATTTTATATGGCTCGGGATCATTAACATCCAAGGCTTGCATATTAATTTCAGTGCCGTGCCGCTCTTTGATTAATTTTAATGTATGTTCGATGATTGATAAGTTTTTTAATCCCAAAAAATCCATTTTTAAAAGGCCTATTGCAAGAACAGAATGCATATCATATTGAGCTATGATTGCTTCTTGCCGCGCACCTGTTTCGTGTCTGCCTGATATCGAGTCGGTGCGTATGACGCTTCGTTGGAGTGGTACAATTTCTGTTAGTGGTTCGCGAGAAATTAATACTCCAGATGCATGTATAGAAGCATGTCGTACCACTCCTTCTAGTTTCATAGCCGCGTCAAGCATTCTTCGAGCGTCCAGATTTTGTTCATAGATTGATTTAAGCTCACTTACGTTTTTGAGGCACTTTGCTAAATATCCTTCTTTTTCGCCCTGATTTGGATTAAACGGAATCATTTTCGCGACCTGATCTGCAAGTGAAAGAGAAATGCCAAGCGCACGGCCAGCATCGCGAATGGCGGCGCGCGCCGCCATTGTTCCAAATGTAATTATTTGTGCTACCCGATCCTTACCGTATTTTTGTGTTACATATTCTATAACTTCATCTCTCCTGGTATCTGCAAAATCAAGATCAATATCAGGTGGCTCAATGCGATCCGGATTTAAAAATCTTTCAAAAATTAGATTATATTTAATTGGGTCTATGTCTGTAATGCCGAGCGCATAAGAAGCAATTGACCCGGCGGCAGATCCACGACCGGGACCGACAACAATATTTTGTTCTTTTGCCCAGCGCACAAAATCCCAGACAACAAGAAAGTATTCAAGAAACCCCATCTTTTTAATGATCCCAAGTTCATATGCAAGGCGTTTCTGAATCTCCGCATTTATAATTTCTCCATATCGCTTGCGGATGCCAATGTTACATAATTTTTCAAGATAAGAAAACGCGGTTTCTCCTTGCGGTAATGTATAATGTGGTATTTGAAATTTTCCTAGCTCTATGGTGAGGTTGCATTCATTTGCTATTTTTAAAGTATTTTCAATTGCTTCTGGCACATCACTGAAAAGCTGGATCATCTGCTCTGACGAGCGCATAGAAAAATCATCGTTTTTCATTGTTAGTCTGTCCTCATCATCAATTTTTGTGTTGGTTTGTACCGCAAGAAGCACATCGTGAGCAGATGTGTCTTCTGACGAAACATAATGAATGTCTTGAGTAGCAACAAGCGGAACAGAATATTTTTTGGCAAATGAAATAAGCATATTGCGAAGTTCATTGTGGCGCCGGATACCTGGATGAGCACCGATTTCAATATAAAAGCGGTTTCGAAATATTTGTTGATATTCTCGCAAAACAGATAAAGCTTTTGACTCGTCGTTATTGAGAAGCGCGCGTGGAATCTCGCCACTCATACAAGCGGATAACGCGATGAGTCCATCGCTATATTTGTTTAAAGTAGATTTATCAATGCGCGGTTTATAGTAAAATCCATCCAAATGAGCTATGGTTGTGAGCTTTACAAGGTTTTTATAACCGATAAGGTTTTTTGCAAGCAAAATAATGTGGTAACGCTTATCATCTGTGCCAAAATTTTTTTCATATAGCGAGCCTTCAGCCATATATGCTTCTATTCCGATAATTGGCTTTATGCCAGCTTTGATTGCCGTTTTATAAAATTCTATGGCGCCGTACATATTGCCGTGATCAGTCAACGCCAAAGCCGGCATGCCAAGCTCTTTGGCGCGCTTAACAAGCTCCGGTATTTTTGCTAGTCCATCCAAAAGTGAATAGTGCGAGTGGGTGTGAAGATGAACAAATGACATATCTTATTATAGAAAAAATTTTTTATAATAAAACATGGACAAATTTATGATATGATGTTGATATGAGATACATCATAGGTGTAGATGAAGTGGGGCGGGGGCCGTTAGCGGGGCCGATTACGGTTGGCGTTGTGGCGGTGATAGCAAACGCACAATTTAAAATTAAAAGCCACAAATTAAGAAAGACGCTTTGTGGTATTAAAGATTCTAAAAAACTTTCTGTAAAAAAACGCGAAAAATGGCGCGATAAGCTTTTAAATGATAATGGACATCGGACATCCATTTGGTGTGTGGTAGCATCTGTCGGCCCAAAAACAATTGATAATGTAGGTATTTCGCGCGCGGCAAGGCATGCTGTTAGTACGTGTTTGCGCAGATTGGAAGTCCGACTTCCAATAGGAAATCGGACTTCCAATTACAAAATTTTGCTTGATGGTGGTCTCTGCGCGCCTCGAGTTTATTTAAATCAAAAAACAATTATAAAAGGAGACGAAAAAATACCAATTATTGCCGCCGCGTCTATAATAGCAAAAATATATCGCGATAAAACGATGGTAAGATATCATAATAAATTTCCAGAATATCGATTTGATCTGCACAAGGGTTATGGCACAAATCTTCATTGCGAGCTTGTTCGCAAACTTGGGCTTTCTGATATCCACCGAAAAACATTTTGTAGAAACATTTGATTTTAATCTTAATAATAAAATGATATAATAAATTTATGTCATTGTCAGAAATACCACGCATCGGGCTTTTATTTACCTCGTTTGTGGAGCTGATTGTTGTTGTTTCAGCTCTTGCTCTAGTCATTTTCTTTTTACGAAGATGGGCGTCATTGGACAATGCAATGAAAGCATATGTAATTTTTTGGCTTTTTACTTGTTTTGTTTGGACAACATCAATGATAAGGTATGTGTTGGTATCATTTGGATATGAGAATTCTATACTTGAACATCAGCTTAGTATTGTTACTCAAATATTCGTATTTTTGGGAGGCCCAATTCTTTTTTACTTTGTCGGTATACGAACATTACAATTGAAATCATACGCGACGTGTATGTTTGCTGTACCGTCACTGTTGTTGACTATCTGGTCTTTTGCATTATTGTTGAATCCACTTGGTGTTACCACTCCGCAGATAAATTATTTTTCAGCAGACGCTGTTATTAGTCGCAAACTATTCTATATTTTTGGAGCACAAATTCTTATTTTACTATCATTATTGGCATACGATGTTATTTTGCATTTTCGCATTTGGTATCAGAATAAAATCTTGATTGAAAAGTATCGCGCGCTTAATTCTATGGCGCTTATTGTGTATTTATTGCTTGGCACCATTGATCAATCAAAAATTTTTATTGGTTGGCCATTGGTTGTTTTTCGAGTGCTGTATAGCACATCATTTTTGTTTGTATATGTTGTTATGTCGCACGAAGACAGCGATAATGAACAATATTTAGTGATTAAAGAACGTAAAAATTAATATATGAACCAAACATTTCTTGTAGGAATATTTTTTAATTCATTGGTTAGTATGAGTGTGGCGGTTGTAGCTTTTTTGTTTACAATTTTTTTATTTCGCAGATGGAATCGTCTTGATATAACGCGCCGCGCTTATACTTGGTTCTGGTTTTTTACCATGTTGGTTTGGATTATGGTTGCAATTCGATATTTTTTTATTTCCATTGGGTATGCCGGGTTAGGTATTTATATTGGAGACATTGCTATCGAAGGCGCAATTTTCTTTACTGGTCCGCCACTTTTATATTATTTGAGTTTAAGGCTTTTTAAACAAAAATGGGTGGCAAGTATTCTTTCCATTTTATCAACTATATTAGCGTTTATCGCGCTTTATTTTGTATTATTGCCTGAAGGTATTAGCGAGATTCGCATAACAGATTTTTCTGCAGATGTATCAATCAATTTTGTTTCTCTGGGAATTTTTGCGTCACAAATAATTTTAATAATCGGATTAATTCTTTATGATATATGGACATATTTATTTAGACGGGAAACAAACAATATAAATGATTCATTGTATCAGTTTTTGTATTCTATCCCTCTTTTGATTTATGTTGGTTTGGGCGCAATTGACCAATCAAAAATTATTATTGATTGGCCTTTAGTTGTATTTAGAATATTATATGCAAGTTCTTTTTTGTTTGCATATTTAATTATTCTAGAAGAAGATTTGCAGAACGAACAGTATTTTTTAGAAAGCAATACCACCATTTAATAATGCCACATAGTATTTTTAATTATGAATACAGAAACAAAATCCACAGAACAACAAAATCCTTTTAGAGACGAAACTGTGAATATGTTGCCGATTTTTTCGAAGACCAAATCATGGACAAGACGGTCTCTTTTTAGCAAATTAGTTGGTGCATTTTTAATTTTATCTCTTACTCCAATTACAATATATGTAGTGTTAACAACGTTAGTATATTGGAGCTCTGTTATTAATTTTTTACCAATTGAAAAGGCAAGTACTATTCAAGATGTTCTTATTATTGAGGTTGGTTTGATTTTTCTTCTTGCTATAATGGTTGTTATTTTTATTGCAAGCATTACTTCAAATTCTGTATTGCGGCCTCTCCAAAGATTGTTAGAACTTACTCGTCTTGTTGGTGTTGGAAAATTACAATATCGCCTTAAGGTTACTACAAATGATGAGATTGGAGAATTGACGGAAGCGTTTAATGCGATGCTTGAAAAATTGCAAGAGCAACAATCAAGAGAAAGATTGATAGCACAACTGAAATCAGAATTTATTTCTATTGCGGCTCATCAATTAAGAACTCCTCTATCCGCATTCAAATGGACATTTCGGATGATTATTGATGGAGATGTTGGACCAATTACTTCACAGCAAGCAGAGTTTCTTGAGCGAGGATATCAGATAAACGAGCATATGATTAAATTGGTTAATGATCTTTTAAATGCAGCGCGCATTGAAGAAGGGCGTTTTGGGTATGTATTTACACCCATGGATTATATTGAGTACATAAAGCAATTTATAGATCGTTACAAACAAGAGGCAGATGCCGCACAAATGATTGTTAAATTTAATTTACCAGATCAACCAATACCTTTTCTTAATATTGATACTGGAAAAATTGATATTGTTATTCAAAATTTATTGGACAACGCATTAAAATATTCAAATATGGGCGGCACTATTCAAGTGTCAATTAGCATAAATGGAGAATTTGTAGAAACTACTGTTTCTGATAATGGAGTTGGAATACCGCAAGGTCAGCTGAACAGAGTATTTACAAAATTTTTCCGTGGCGACAATGTAGTTAGAATGGAGACACAGGGAACCGGACTCGGGCTTTTTATTGTAAGCAATATTGTCAAAAATCATGGCGGCACTATACGAGTAGAGTCGGAAGAGAATAAAGGCTCAAAGTTTATTTTTGCCCTCCCAATTAACAAAGAGCTTATTCCTAAAAAAGAAGAACGATTTGAAGAATTT
>CAYIWH010000013.1:0-22750 GCA_964367075.1 uncultured Candidatus Saccharibacteria bacterium
CATGCCACCAATGCTGGCACCGCATGGGTATTACCGATGTATCTCATCTTGTTCAGAAATGGAATTGCTTAATTAAGCTTGTTTGATTTTTTTATGAATTTTAGAGGATGATGAAAATCTTGCTCACCAAATCTCATATGCCCCCACCAGGGGTCGAACCTGGGACCTTCTCCTTAAAAGGGAGCTGCTCTACCAACTGAGCTATAGGGGCGTAAGGGAGCTATTCTACCAACTGACCTGCCTGCCGGTAGGCAGGGCTATAGGGGCGTATTTAAATGTATTTACCAACTATAAAATATTACATTATTTGTGCGACCATCGCAAGTTTTTTAGTAATTTTTATTTGACATGAGTTATTAGATATGCTTATCTAAAGCTAGAAAAAGATAGAGAGGAGAGATTATGTTTTTTATGGAGGATCCATTCATAATTTTAAAAGGGTTGATGTTTGGTCTCGGATTAGTTATGTTTTTTGCTATACTTATTGGGACGAAGCGTCGTTTCTTTGGCAGACGGCGACATTAAGAAACACAATGCTGTAGGAAATTTCTGCGGCTTTTTTCTTTTTCTGGTATAATATATAAATGTCTTATATTATCCAAGTTTTAACACAACCATTATTTTTCGTTGTCTACAAATTTTTATATAAACTAGAGGCGCGCGGTGTAGAAAATGTAAGCGAAATACAAAAACCAATATTAATTATTTCTAATCATCGTTCAATCAATGATCCTTGGCTTATTGGCGCGTCTTTGCCAGTATTTTCTAATTTTTTTCCATTGCGCTATATTGGCGGGACACGGTTTAATCCGCCACTAATCTGGTTTTATAAAATTGGCATCATCTCTTTTATTTATTGGTTATTTGGCGCATTTGCGTTATCTAACGAAGGAACACTTGAAGATAAAATTCAACCAGCTATTAAATTACTCAAACAAGGGAATGCCGTAATAATATTTCCAGAAGGCGGCAGAAAGTCTAGGTCAGGAATCCTCGGCGAATTTAAAAAAGGCGCCGCTGAAATATTTTTAAAAACTGGCGTACCAATTTTGCCAGTTAGTATAAAAAAACTCAACGAACATTCGCGTGTTTTGTGCGTTACTTTTGGCAAAAGTTTTGTGCCAGTATCTAACACAGCTGAAGGTGTCACACGAGAACTTTATACCAAGGTAGTAGAATTATTATAATCGTTGGAGTATTTAAAATTAGTATGATATATGACCCCAAAACATATTTTTTGAGCCAACAACACAAAGTTATTAAATGGTGGAATCCAGAACAAAGTCCAACATCAGCCATTTATAAAGATGGTCTTTTGAGTGCCATTAATATATTGTGCAAGAAGCTTTCGAAAGAAGATTTGGTTCTTGATGCCGCGTGCGGCAAGGGCAGAGTCACAATAGAGCTTTCAAAAACTTTTCGTGTTATTGCGTGTGATATTTCAAAAGAAATGATTACTTTTATTAATAGTTTGACATTGCCAAAAGTGACAACAGTTTTAGCAGATGTAGATAATCTTCCATTTTCTGAAAATACATTTGATGCGATTGTTTGTTTTGAAGCATTTGTTCATTTTTTAGATATAGACAAAACATTACATGAATTTTATAGAGTATTAAAACCGAATGGTATGTTTATTTTTAATATCGATAATTCATATGGCGCGATACGAATTTTAAAAGAAAGCATTAATTTTTTTGCTTGTATTTTTGACGATGAGTATCGTAAGGAACGTGTGGCTAGAAAAGAAATATATCGCACACTTAGCCCTCTATATATAAAAAAGAAAATCATTGCTTCTAATTTTATTTATATTAAGAAATATTATACTGGACTTATTCTGCCATTTTCCCTAAAACACACAGTTATTCTGCCCGAGAAACTTTATTCAATTTTTAGTCCTTTAGATAAAATGTTATTAAAAATTCCATTTATTTGCTCGCTAGGCACTTATGCCTTTTTTGTATGCAAAAAACCGCTGTAAAAAATAAGCAATTATATGAAGTTGTTGTTGGGCTTCCGGTTAGAAACGAAGAAGCGTCTTTATTTGGTGCGCTTGAATCAATTCGCATTGCTACGCATGCTTGCGATGAGGCATCTTTGAAATTAGTTGTTTGTATAAACGGTTGTATTGATCGGTCACAGGAAATTGCAGAAACATTTATGGCAAAATATTCCGATATAGATATGGATATTATTCATAGTGCAGAGGGGCTGGTGAGAGCACAAGCAGAAATTGTTTGTTTATACCCAGCTTCTATTTATATATTCCCAGACTCAGACAATCTTATTGAAGAAAAAGCGCTTCTTTATTTATTGCGCGAACTTAAAGAAAAAAAGAGAACTATTGTTACTTATGCGAAAACAATTTCTATAAAGGATCCCAGCAATTCCTCGCCATTTTATGCGCTCGGAATGTTATATGAATCGCAGACGATGCTTAGCAAACGATATTATTTTCATGGCAGATTGTTCGCAACACGCAAGTGGACATTTCCATCAGATGAAGAAATTTTACAAAGAGCTCATGCTACGCACAGAGGAGAGCTTTTACTTAAATATTGTAATCGAGACATATTACTTTCGGCGGATGATATTTATTTATCTAGTTATATAATGCATACTTATGGTCTTGATGCGATATCGCAAGTTCGTGATTCGCACTGCTATTCATATCCGATCGGATCATTTCGCGATTGGCATAATGTGTATCGTAGGAGAAACATCGAGATGGAAAAAATGTATCGATGGTTTCCGGAATGGAATTATCTTAAACCATATCTTAATCGAAGGACTGATTGGAAAAAATGGTTACAGTCATCATTTTCAAAAAAAGCTCTTTGGTTGTTGTATCTTGGCATGAAAGGATTGTTTTGGCTTGCCCTTAGAATAGAATTTTGGTGCTTGCATTTGACGATGTTTTATCCTGTTTCTCAGTGGTTGGTTACAAGTTCTACGAAAAAAAATATTCCTCGAAAAAATATTTTCTTTATTGATATCGATAGCACACTGGTTTCTAACTCAATACAATCATCAAATTACTCAAAACTGAAGGAGGTAATTCATACATACAAACAATTGGGTATATTATTTGGACTAAATTCCAATCGTCCTTGGAGTGAGGCAAGAGAAATTTACGACACGCTTGAGCTAAATGGCCCGGTTATTGCTGAGGATGGATCATATTACAAACTGACTCCGTATAAACCAAAGCGATATATGAACAGTCGCATAAAGAATTTTTGTGAAATCGTTCATGATAATATTTCGAGATATACCGAAGAACACAGTAATATTGATTTTACGGTTTTGCGCTCAAATGACAAAAAAAATCTTTCAAGTAATTCATACGATGGATTAATATTTATATCATCAAGTCGTGAATATACTTCTAGCATATATGTGCGAGTACGGGGTAAAATTGACATAAAATATACCGATAGTCTTGCAACATACCTCAAAAATGTATTACCAAAAAAGATGTCTTGCGGTATACGACTTGATATTATTCATTCCGAAGGAAAAATTGTTATTTCGCCAGCTTGCGTGGATAGGCTTTCTACGATGACTTATGTTTGCAAAAAATATTATTCTGACTTTGACTGTGTTTTAATTAGCGATCAAGAAGATATTGATTTGTTGAACAATCGTTCATTTCAATTTGCGACTATCAATAATGCAGAACAATTATATAAAGATATTGCGGATTATGTTTCTTCGATGTCATTTGCAGAAGGAGTAGAAGATGCAATAATGTATTATAGTAAAAAATAATACCCATGAGCCTATCATCTGAGGAATTTGTTAAGCCGGAAATACAAGAAGATCTTACTCAAAAAGATCTTGCATTTGCTTTTATAAAGCCGGATTACATTGATGATGTTACAAAAATAGAGGAAATTTTACAGGACAATGGATTAAATATTCTATATTCTGATCGAATGCGTTTAAGCGAGCAATCTATAGATTATATGTATAGAGACTCTCAAGACACACATTTTTATGATGCAATGAAAAAATATCTTATGATGAATGATGTAATAGTATTATTGATTGATGGACGCAGAGGAGAAACACAAGAAATTTTAACTAATCTAAAAAAATCTGCCGGCAAAGATGGTATTATACGTCAAAAAATTCAAAAAAATGCGCCTGTTTCGCAGTCGGAGATCGAGCTTTGGCAATCAGGAAAGCATCCTCTCCAAGACACACTTTCAGTTATTCTTACGCAAAGAAACGTTATTCATACGGCGGATAATCCAGAAGAAGCTATTAATAGCGCACGCGCTATTCTTGGCAAAAAATTTGATTCCATGGTGCATAAGGGAAATTTACCTTCGGAACTTTGGAAATTATTCGGAGCAGGTCATTAATCCGGGATTTCCTATACTTATTTTTTAATAGATATTAATAATTAACAAAAATAATATGAACCCAACGGAACAATGTGTTTTTGATGGTAGAACCATTCATCTTACATGGGTAGCATCATCATCATATCCTAGCGGAACTCCCATTTCACAAGTTAGTGGATTTTGTATTGATGATAAAAATCATTTTTTACTTGTAAAAAATAAACGCGAATGGGCATTCCCAGGAGGACATCCAGAAAAAGAAGAATCTGCGGAAGAAACCCTAATTCGAGAAGTAAGAGAAGAGGCCAATGTATCACTAGATTCTTATAAGCTAATCGGATATATGGATGTCAGTGATCCGGACAATGATTCGGTTGAAGGAAAACACTATATCCAACTTAGATATTTGGCGAAGATTGGCAATGTTAATTATTTTGAAAAAGAATTTGAAACAACCGAGCGTAAATTAGTCACAATTGACGAATTTTCGAAATACATTACATGGATCAATTCTCCTACAGGAAAAGGACAGATTGATGCTCTGAAAAACGCTATGAAATTATGAAAATTGCGATTTACCAACCACGAGCTAGTTACTATATAGGAGGAGGAGAGATTGTGCCGCTGGAGCAGGCAAAATATTTTTCTAAATTAAATCATCATGTGAGCCTAATTACTACGCGCGCGCCTTTTATAGTTGAAAGCGATTATTTCAAAAGATTTAAAAAAGAAAATCCAAAAGTAATAATTAAATATATAAATATTCCAGAACAATTGAAATGGATTTATCAGAAAAAACCAGGCTCTGATTGGGAACGATGGGATCTTGAAAGTCTTCATGTGGGAGGATACGCGCGCGCCTTTTTTAGTTCAAATCATTTTGACATTATTGCTATTCACAATGTTTTGGATTCTATTGCTGTTCCTTCTAGTGTCGCCTCAATACTTCATTTGCATGGATTTTCATCCGAACCGAATTACATGCAAGAATTAGCACTTACAATTCCTTACTGCTATGTCGCAGATTCTCAATTTATCAGAACAGAATGGATTCGAATGTTTCCATGGATAGGGAATATTCTAATTGTGACAAATGGAATTGATAGCAAACGATTTAATCGCGCGGCAACAGAGTCAAAAAAATATGACGTGGTTTTTGTAGGCAGGCTTCTTTCTAATAAAGGGATAATAGATGTAGCAAAGGCGATTAAAATTTTATCATCTTCTTTTTCAATTCAAATGGCAATAGCTGGATCTGGACCCGAAAAAAAGACAATTATTCAGTATATTAAACAAAATCATCTTGAAAAAAATATACATATTTTAGGGCATGTTTCTGATAATAAGTTGGTATCTCTCTATCAAAGTGCTAAAATTGCAATTTTACCGTCATCCGATCGTGAAGGTATTTTAACTACAATGCTTGAAGCTTCATCATGTGGTGTTCCTGTGATAACTTGTGATTCCAGCAGTATGTCAGAATTTATAGAAGATAAAAAAACTGGATTATTAGTACCACCAAAAAACAGCAAGAGAATTTCGGAGGCAATTGCACTATTGCTGACTAATGAAAAATTACGCAAACGTATTTCAGAAAATGCTCGTAAAACTATTGAAAAAAAATGGGATTGGCACATTAAAATTAAATTAGTTGAAAAAATATATGAAAAAGTTGTTCGTAATTATTAAATCAAGTGATGCAGTGATTCGCATCCAATCAATTCGACAATCTGATATTGATCGAATAAAATGTTCTAAGTTTCTTCGACGATATATTCCACAATTCGAAATTCTTAATTCAAAGCACAAATTTAATTGCAATTTGAAGATCGCACATTCTAACAATAAGACAATATTTTTAAAATACCCAACCGCAAAATATTTTGCGCAATTATACAATGATAAGGATTTGATTTCTTTTGCCGAATTTCTTTTAGAGCGCGCACGACAAGAATTAGGCATCTATTGCATTCATTCATCCGCGGTTGTAATAAACGGAAAAGGGATTATTTTTTGGGGCGGAGCAAGTGGTATGGGAAAGACACGGCTAGCATTGAAAATATCTACTTTGAAAAACTGCTCTTTTTATTCAGACGAAAAGACCTTGCTTGATTTACAAGGCAATGTAATGTGTGGAGGCATATACACTGCATATTTATCAAAACCACATTTTCAAAAAATTCACGGCGAAAAATCCTTTTTGGAATATAAGCGCGCATCGGAAAGTGTGCCGATTAAATTGTTTATTTATCCGTATGTAGAAGAAGAATCAAAAAAACTTATAATAGAGCGTTGGTCTTCGGAAAAGTTTAATTGGCACTTATATGAGGAGCTTTCTCGCAAGATCAGAGGGACATCTAGAAGAATGTTTGCCAATACCATACCACTGTCATCTCTTGATACTCAAAAACTTTCGGAAGAGCGTTCAAGAAGTATAAAGAAATATACCAAGAAGATACCGTGCTATTTTTTAAAGGGAAGCGAATCAGCAATTATTAAAACCATATTTAAGCTTATAGAAAAGTAATATTTTTTATAAAACACACTATTTTTACTATTTTTTTTATGCTACAATACTCCTATGAATCGACTGAGCACTATAAAAAATTTAGTTGGAGTGAAGGTTTTTCTTTTGTGGGCACGAATAAAAGGATATTCGTTTAAATTAATGCCAGATAGTGATTTGGATAACGTTTATCATCTCAGGTGGAAAATTTATTCAGACGAAGGTTATATTAATCCGGAAGATTATCCAGATCATATGTTTAAAGATAAATATGAACAATTTTCTAAAAATATTGTAGCTTTTTATAAAAATGAAATGATAGGCACAGTTCGTCTTACATTTAATTCTGTAATTGGAATACCTACGCTTAATAATTTCAACGTTGTTTTGCCATCACTAATAAAATCATTAAATGATATTGTTGAAATAGGCAGATTTATGATATTACCGCAATTTAGGGGTAAGAATCGTGATGTGGCATTTGGACTCTCCGCATTTTTTTATCTATTTTTAATGAAAAAGGGGATGCGCTGGTGGATTGTACATATGCCAGTAAAATTGCAAAATTCTTTTAAGAAGTTTGGTGTATCATTTGAGATGTTAGAGGAAAAAGAACTGTTGCCAAAACATATTGATTCTCGCGGCATTATTGCTGGGTATTTTGACAAGCACGAATTGAAACCAATGATAGCTGATATGTATAAAATATCAAAATGGTAATTACAAATGATTTCACAAATTTTATAATAGCGTTTAATGAAGCAATATTTCTTGCGGATTTATTAATGTTGTTTTTTGTTTTGCTTCAAAATCCAAAAGAATGGATAAATCGTTTATTTGCTATAGTGGCTTTGACACTAGCTATTTGGATTGGCGCAGTTTGGAGCATATTTTATTTTAAACAAATTGATTTAATACTCGCTGGCTTCAGACTTGCGTTTTTTGGAGCTTCTTTGATGGCAGGCTGTATATTTTTGTTTAGCTTTGTATTTCCTTTTTACTCAAAGAAAGCTATGGCGTTTATTATTATACCATCGTGTCTTGTTAGTATTTTTATAGCATTTGTTTCTGCAATATCAGATAAATTAGTTGTTAGTGTCCAAATTATTGATAACATTCCAGTCGCTTCTTATGGTTCATGGTATGGATTTTTTTCAATATTTTTTCTTTCTGTTGTTCTGGGATCAGCCTTGATTATTTATTTTAAATATAAAAAAGCAAGCGATGTAGTTCAAAAACAGCAAGCAAAATATTTTCTTATAGGTTTAATAGGCAACATAGTAATTGGAGTATCTACTAATTTATTAATTCCATTGCTTACCGGAGTTAGTTATTATTCTCAATTTGGACCTTTTGCTGGTTTGATTTTTTTGTCTTTTAACGCATATGCGATCGTAAAATTACATCTTTTTAATGTAAAAGGTATTGCCGCAGAAATTTTTGGAGCGGCAGTTGTCCTTGTTTCACTAATTCAGTTTTTAATAGCAGCCACAACGTCTCAATTGATTATTACTGGTATAATATTGTGTGGCAGTATAATATTTAGCATTCTTCTTATTCTTAGCGTTTTAGCAGAAGTCCGTGCTAGAGAAGAAATACAAAAATTAGCCACGAAACTAGAATTTGCCAATAAAGAATTAAAACGATTAGACGCGGCAAAATCAGAATTTATTTCTATTGCATCACATCAATTGCGAACCCCGCTTTCTATTATTAAAGGTTATATTTCAATGATACGAGAAGGGGATTATGGACAAGTTAGCGATTTGTTGCTTAAAACAATAAACAAAATCTATCTATCAAACGAGCGATTGATAAAGCTTGTAGCGGATCTATTGGATCTTTCTAGAATGGAGTCCGGGAAATTGCAATATGAATTTGCTAATTTTGATTTTATTAATTTGTTAGACTCTATTATTGATGAATTTAAAAATCCAATCTATGACAAAGGTCTAGAATTAGTGTGGAAAAAACCTGCTGATTCACTCGTCATTTTTGGCGATTCAATGAAACTCCGCCAGGTTATATTTAACCTTATTGATAATTCACTCAAATATACTCAAGCAGGAAGCATTGATGTTTCTGTCCAAAAAAGCAATAATATTGTTACTGTCGCCATCAAAGACACCGGTGTTGGAATGACGCCAGAGACTGCGCACGCGCTTTTTCAAAAGTTCTCCCGAGGGAAAGATTCTTCAAGGGTAAATACGGAGGGCTTGGGATTGGGACTTTTTATTGCTAAAAAAATCGTAGATGATCACAGCGGAGAGCTTTCTGTTGCGTCAGAAGGCGTCGGCAAGGGCAGTATATTTATACTGACATTGCCAATTAAAAAACCTATTGACCCAGTAGCTGAATTTAATAATTTTATAAAAAATATTTAGTTTTGTAATTATGGGAAAAATAAATATTAGTAGTGCATTACAGCACATCGGAGAAGAAATTGACTTATTTGGGTGGATAGATATACGTCGGGATCATGGAAAATTGATTTTTTTTGATTTGAGGGACGCTTCTGACAAGATTCAAGTGGTAGCGTTGCCAAAGTACACTGATGCGCACAATGTGGCTGATACTTTGCGTCCAGAGTGGGTTGTAAAAATTCACGGAGTGGTTAATAAACGTCCTGAAAAAATGATAAATGACAAACAGTCCAATGGAGCGATAGAATTTGAAGCAATGACAATTACTGTGCTTTCAGAAGCCAAAGAACTTCCTTTTGAGAAAGACTCCAGTATTAATTTGGATACTTATCTTGATTATTTGCCGCTGACGCTTCGTGCAGACAAACAAAGAGCTATTTTCAAAGTACAGGCAGTGATTATCGGCGCATTTAGAGATTACCTTGTATCTCAAGGATTTACAGAATTTCAAGCACCAAAATTAATCGGAGAAGACGCGGAAGGCGGGGCGAACTCTTTTAACGTAGAATATTTTGGGCATACAGCGCATCTTGCACAAAGTCCACAACTTTACAAACAAATTATGGTCGGTGTTTTTGAGCGCGTATTTACCACTGGCAACGTATATCGTGCCGAAAAACACAGTACATCTCGGCATTTAAATGAATATACAAGTCTTGATATCGAGATGGGATTTATCAAAGATCACACAGATGTGATGCAAATGGAGCGCGATATTTTGGCTCATATAATAGAAGAGCTCAAAAAACGATGTGAATCGGAATTCGTGTTTTTAGGAGCAAAAATTCCAGATATTCCCATAGAAATTCCATTTATAAAATTCAGAAAAGCGCAGGAAATTATAAAAAAAGAATTCGGTGTTGATTGCAAAGAAGAACCTGACTTAGATCCAGAGCACGAACGTTTGATATGCGAGTACGTTAAAAAACAATTTAATTCGGATTTTATTTTTGTGACGCATTTTCCTATTTCCAAAAGACCGTTTTATACTTATGAAGACGAGGATGACCCGGGATATGCCAAAGGTGGGGACTTGCTATTTCGCGGAGCAGAGATTACGACGCTTGCTCAACGTATCCATGACTACGATAAATTGGTGGCATCAATGAAAAAGAAAAATTTGGATTCGGAGAAATTTAGTTTTTATCTTCAAGCATTCAAATATGGGCTTCCTCCGCATGGAGGATTTGGATTAGGACTCGAACGATTTACAACAAAATTACTCGGCCTTTCAAATGTCAAAGAAGCGACTCTTTTTCCAAGAGATTTAAATCGAATCGACATTCTTTTGTCACAATAATTTAATTGTCGTGTATCAACTTGCATTAGAAAAATTTTCGGGGCCTCTTGATATGCTTTTGAATCTTGTTGAAGATCAAAAACTTTCTATCAATGAAATCTCTCTTGCAAGTGTTGCAGAACAATATATCAGCTATTTAAAAAGTGTCGAGAATCTTTCAAAAGAAGAACTTTCCTCGTTTTTGATAATAGCAGCAACCCTTATACTCATAAAATCACGCTCGTTAATTCCGCAAATGCAACTTACAGAAGATGAGAATATTGATATTCAAGAATTAGAACACCGCCTAAGAACATACAAATTTTTTAAAGATTTGGCAATAAAATTAACAAGTCTTCAAAAAGAACATCATCATTTGTTTGGCAGAGAAGCATATCTTGGAATGACCACGTTGTTTATTCCATCCGAAAATATTAATATAAATAATCTCGTTAAAATTATCAAAGAGGTGCTTGCAACTATACCAACCAAAGAATTATTACCTACAGATACAATTGGTCGCGCCGTGTCTATAGAAGACAGGATAATAGAACTAAAAAATAGAATGGAGCAAGCTATTTCTATAAGTTTTGAAGAAATGCAGAGGGGCGCCAAGGAAAAACTAGACGTGATTATAAGCTTTTTAGCAATATTAGAATTAATGAAAGCCGGATTTTTAATTATTGAACAGGACCGTGCATTTGATACTATTAATATGCGCAAAAATGAACCCCGTTAGAAGTATGCGGGGGTATGCAGCGGTGTTATTATTAATAAACTTCTAACGTGGTGAATGATTTAGCAAAAAAAATTGAAGTTTTATTATTTATTTCTGGAGAAGGGATGACTTCCCGCTCACTTGCTTCGCGCCTCAAAAAATCAGACGAAGAAATTAAATCCGGTATTTCGGAACTCAAAGAACATTTAAATACTTCGCATGATTTAACGGTTCTTGAATATGAAGACAAGGTTAGCATTGTAAGTTCCAAAAATGTATCATGGCTAGTGGAGGAATTTGCCAAAGAAGAATTTTCTGGAGAGCTTACTCGTGCGGCGTTGGAAGCATTGTCCATCATAGCGTACAAAGGGCCAATCCGCAGAGTTGATATTGATTATATTCGCGGAGTAAATTCATCATTTATGATACGGAATCTCTTGATGCGCGGATTGGTGGAACGCACACGCGATCCTAAAGATCATCGCGCCTTTACGTACAGAGCATCGTCAGATTTTTTGAAATATCTTGGTATCACATCTGTCGCCGACTTGCCTGAATTTGGTGCGTTTGCGCAAAAACTTGAAGAATTTATTAATAAAGTAGATGTATCGGTTGCCAATGAATAATAATACCAGTTTATTAATTATTCCAAGTATTATACTACTTGGACTTATTTCTTTGCTTCCGGCCAAAACAATTGAGCAAAAAAATATTACAGGTGTTGTCGCGTCCTTAGAGATAAATCAGTTACCGATTCCAGATATTCAAGCTCGCGCGGCTTTAGTGGTGGATTTTGAGAATTCAAATATATTGTTTGAAAAAAACTCAAAAGAAGCGCTTCCATTGGCAAGTCTTACAAAAATAATCAGCGCGCTTGTAATTGAAGATAATTCTCAACCAGATGATTTTGTACGTATTAGCAAGCAAGCTGTGGAGACAGATGGTGCCAGCAGGCTTAAAATTGGAGAGTATTTTGCGGTAAAAGATTTGCTTGCGATGGCTATGATAGAATCATCAAATGATTCTATCTCGGCGCTTGTGGAGTTTGTGGCAACAAAACAAAATATAGTGCCGAAATATTCCGAAATTTGGTTTACAAATTTAATGCGGCAGAAAGCCTTATCACTTGGCGCAGAAAATATGATATTTAATAATCCTACTGGATTGGATGTTTCTACAACTACAGCCGGAGGCTATGGTTCTGTGGAAAATATAATTCAAATAGCGCAGAAATCTTACTCATCAAATATTTGGAGATTTTCGTCGGCACAGCGGATTATTTCTCAAGAGGGGAGGATTCACACTCTTTATACTACAAATATTTTAGAAGGAGATATTACACAGCTTGTCGGCTCAAAAACAGGGTTTACAGATGTTGCAGGAGGCAATCTACTTGTACTTTTTGAATATCCAATCAATCATCCAAAGGCAATCGTAGTACTTGGTTCCACCAGTCAAGGCAGATTTGATGATGTCAAAACACTATTTGATTATGTGAAAAAATATTCTACAATAAATCATGCAATCGAGTGATTTTATATTGAATATCTATAAAGTGCTTGGGTTGGGGGGATTTGCTTTTTTTCTCGGAGTTGTTTTAGAACCACTCTTGAGCCACTATTTATACAGGTATAAAATGTGGCGCAAGGATATTAAAGAATCGTCTCCAGATGGATCTGGTGTGCCGATTTTTCACTCATTGCATCCTGAAGATAAAATTAAAGTTCCGCGAATGGGAGGTATTCTTATTTGGGGCACCACGCTAATAGTTGCTTTAATTTTTTGGCTGTTGAGTGTAATTTTTTCTGAGCAGCTTTTTATTAAGCTCAATTTTTTATCGCGCAAACAAACTTGGGTTCCTTTGGGTATTTTACTTGGAGGAGCATTTATAGGATTGATTGATGATATATTTGTTGTATTTCAAAAAGGCAAATATAAAGGAGGCGGTATTACATTTACCAGAAGAATTTTGATGATAATGGTAATTGCGCTTCTCGGGGCGTATTGGTTTTATTTCAAACTTGGACCTTCATATCATATGATATATGTCCCTTCTGTTGGCGAAATAAATTTAGGGTTATTTTTTATTCCGTTTTTTGTGCTTGTAATGCTTGCAACATTTAGTACTGGTGTTATCGATGGTATAGATGGTCTAGCTGGTGGTGTCTTTGGATCTATTTTTGTGGCATATTCCGGAATTGCTTTTTTTCAAGGACAAATTGATATTGCGGCGTTTTGCGCAGTGGTTGCCGGCTCTATACTAGCTTTTTTGTGGTTCAATATTCCTCCAGCGCGGTTTTATATGTCCGAAACAGGCATTATGGCTCTCACATGCGCGCTTACAGTAGTGGCATTTTTAACGCGCGCCGTCGCTGTTCTACCAATTATCGCGTTTCCGCTTGTTTTGGAATCGCTCTCGGTAATTATTCAGCTATCATCAAAAAAAATATTTAAGCGTAAAGTTTTTTTGGTGGCGCCTTTGCATCATCACTTCGAAGCCATTGGGTGGCCACCAGAAAAAGTAACTATGCGTTTTTGGATAATAAGCGTAATATTTGCAATATTTGGCATGATTGTTCAATTGATTTAGCAGTTTTTGTATAATAGTACATTTTTATAATATAATAATATATGGTTTATTCAATTTTAATTAAAAACGGCACCATTATTGATGGATCTGGAAATATTCCGTATCAGGGCGATATTGGTATATTTGATAATTATATAAAAGATATTGGGGAGGTCGGGTCTTTGGGGGATCAAGCCGATACAATTATTGATGCTACCAATCTTTGCATATCCCCTGGATTTATTGATTTAACGAATCACTCTGATATATATGGTACATTATTTACCGTACCAGGCCAGGACAGTTTATTGACACAAGGAATTACATCAATTTTGGTTGGCAATTGTGGATACTCTCTAGCGCCAATTATAAAAAAAGAGGCTGCTGATGATCTTGGGCGTTGGACCAATGTTTCATCTCTTAATATAGATTGGAGCTCAATTTCAGAATATTTTGATTCATTAAATCGGGCTGGTATTAGCATAAATGTGGCTACGCTAATCGGACAGGAAACTCTTAGAAAGAATACTATATCAATTGAAGAAAAAAAACTGCTCTTAAGTCGATCACTCAAAGATGGCGCGTGTGGATTGTCTAGCAACTTTTCTTTCGTTAATTTTTCTGAAGAAGTAAAACAAGAATCAGTTGAATTATTAAAAGTGGTAAAAGAATATAACGGTCTTTGGAAGATTCATATTGGCGATGAAGGGCAAAATCTTTTGCCAGCTGTAGCATCAGTGATAGGATTTGCGAAGGACGCCGGAGTACGAACCGTCATTTCTCATTTTAAAGCAATCGGACGAAAAGCCTGGAATGAATATAAGCGCGCAATAAAAATGATTAATAGCTCAAGGGAACAAAATGTTGATATATCAATTGATATTTTTCCGTATCTTCGCACCGGGTCCCTGCTTTTATCTTTATTGCCGCAGTGGGCTCGAGAAGGCGATGTGGCTACCGTTATGGCCCGATTAAATGATAAAAAAACATCAGAGTTTATTTTACAAGATCTGTTGTTAATAACACTACATCCAGAACGTATTATGATAGCGTCTGCCCAGCGCGAAAAGACACATGTAAGCAAAACTCTTGATGATATATCGCGAAACATAGGACTTTCTCCCGAAGCGACTATTTTAGAAATTTTGAGAATCAACAATCTTAATGTCACAATTTTTGGAAAAACGCTTCATAGCAAAAATCTTATTTTCGGAATAATGCAAGAAAATTCGTTTATTGCAACCGATGGCGCTGGATATGATCTTTCGTTTGCTACATCGAAAGATTTAGTGCATCCAAGATCGTTTGGCGCCTTCGCTCGATTTTTTAATAAGATTGGTCCATTAGCAGGACTTCCTATGGAAAAAATTATTCAAAAAATGACATCTATTCCAGCAAAAATATTAGGTTTGAAAGATAGAGGCCTTTTGTCAAAAAATCTAGTCGCTGATATTGTGATTTTTCATCCTGAAGAATTTCGAGATCAGTCAACATATTTAAATCCTTATAAATTTGCGACAGGCATGCGCTATGTTGTAATCGGTGGTAGGGTGATTTTCTCGAATGACACTATAAATAAAAATATTCATGGCAGTATTCTAAAAAGAAAATAACAAAATGGCGCGCGCGCAATCTTTTGATAGAATTTTTTTTGTTATTACCATTATACTTTTGAGTGTAGGTCTGTTTATATTGGGGTCGGCATCAATGGGAATATCAGCGCGTCAATTTGGTCAGTCATATTATTACTTTTTACATCAAATTTTATTTGGTGTTTTGCCAGGATTATTTTTATTATGGATTACATTACGCATACCATATGATCGTTGGAAAAAATATGCTCTACCGCTTTTAGTAATCTCCATTATTCTTACTTCATTAGTTTTTGCGCCTCGTATTGGTATGTCTCACGGAGGGGCAAAAAGATGGTTATATTTTGGCATATTTTCGTTTCAACCATCAGAGTTTTTAAAATTTGCTTTTATTGTTTATTTATCTGTTTGGCTTGAGGCAAGACATAAGGATTTGCATTCTTTTACGACAGGACTCCTGCCCTTTCTTATTATGAGCGGATTTATTGCTTTATTTTTGATATTTCAGCCTGATATAGGAACTCTTGGAGTATTGATGGTTTCTGCATCTGTGCTTTTTGCGGTAAGCGGAGGAACTGTGCGCCATTTTTTGTTGTTAGGTTTATTAGGGGTCGCTATTCTTGGTATTTTGATAAAAACTGAGCCATATAGATTAGATAGATTTAAAACTTTTTATAATCCATCAGCAGTTGACTCTCAAGGAATCGGTTACCAAAGCAGACAGGCTCTTATTGCTATAGGTTCTGGCGGATTGTGGGGCAGGGGGTACGCGCTTTCTCGTCAAAAATTTAGTTATTTGCCCGAGCCAATAGGAGATTCTATATTTGCTATTGCCGTGGAGGAACTCGGTTTTATAGGAGGGATTACAATTATTTTTTTATATATTTTATTTTATTTGCGCGGCATATCAATTATTCGTTCCACAAGCGATATATTTGGCAAGCTTTTGGGAACAGGGCTTTTGCTTCTTATTATTTTTCAAGCGTTTATTAATATATCCGCGATTTCCGGACTTGGCCCATTAACTGGTATCCCATTATCGTTAATAAGTTATGGTGGGACGGCTCTTGCCATAATGCTAGCAGAAATTGGTATTATTTTAAATATTTCAAAATCAAGACAATAGTGTAATAATAGATATTATGAAAATTCTTTTTGCCGGAGGAGGTGGAACCGGAGGCCATTTCTACCCAATTATTGCTGTTGCGCGCGCTTTACGTGATATAGCGGAACGTGAACATATCATTGCGATTGATATGTTTTTTGCCGCAGATAATATGTTTGATGAAAACATCTTATCTGAAGAAGGCATTCATTTTATAAATATTCCGTCCGGAAAAATACCACGTTATGCTTCTTTACATTTTATTGTAACTCCATTTAAAATTCTACTTGGGATTATGATAGCATTTTGGAAGCTTTATATTTTGCTTCCTGATGTGATTTTTTCAAAAGGAGGATACTCTGCATTTCCAATATTGGTGGGAGCGCGCATTTTGCGTATTCCTGTAATTATTCATGAATCTGATAGCATTCCCGGCAAGGTGAACACATGGTCAGGAAAGTGGGCACGAAGAGTTGCTATATCTTTTTCAGAAAGCTCCGTTTTTTTTAAAAACATCAATATAGCTTTAATTGGAAATCCAATTCGTCACCAAGTTGTAGGTGGAAATCTATCAGAAGCACTGGATGAATTTGAACTAGAAGAAAATATTCCTGTTATTTTAATTTTAGGAGGATCGCAAGGAGCAGAAATAATTAATGAATCTATTTTAGATATTTTGACTGACGCGTTGTCCAGATATCAAATTATTCATCAAACAGGAAAGAATAACATTGATGATGCTCTAGGTCGATCCGGTATTGTATTGGAAAAAAGCGAATTTAAGCACAGATATCATCCATATGCGTTTCTTGGCGAGAGCGATCTTCGCAATGCCGCTCGCGCCGCATCTATTGTTGTCTCGAGAGCCGGGTCAGGATCAATATTTGAATTGGCCGCATGGCGCTTGCCTGCAATTTTAATTCCATTAGAAAGTTCTGCTCAAGATCATCAGCGCGAGAACGCTTACGCGTACGCGCATTTTGGCGGATGCGATGTTATTGAAGAAACCAATTTAAAACCGCATATTTTGCTTTCTACAATTGATAAAATATTAAATGATCCGCAAAAAATTCAAAAAATGAAATTAGCCGCTCAAGAATTCGCAAAATTAGATGCGGCAGAGAAAATAGCCGAAGAAATTATTAAATTAGGAATACATGAATGATGACCAATCACAAGTTCGCGTGCGCATAGCGCCAAGCCCAACAGGCAATCTTCATGTTGGTACAGCACATACGACAATTTTTAATTACCTTTTCGCGCGACGCAATCAAGGAAAGTTTATTTTGCGCATAGAAGATACAGATCTTGAGCGCTCAGATAAAAAATTTGAAGAAGATATTATTGCTGGACTAAAATGGCTCGGTATCATTTGGGATGAAGGGCCAATGCAAGATGGGTCAGAGAAAGGAGAGCATGGACCTTACCGACAAACAAAAAGAAATGTCATTTATCAAAAATATCTACAACTTCTTCTTAAAGAAGGAAAGGCATTTTATTGTTTTCATACAGAGGAAGACCTAGAAACCGAGAGAAAAGAGCAGTTGGCAACTAAAACAGTTTTAATGCATGTTTGTAAGGATTGGAGAGATTTTCCTCTTGAGGATGCTGAAAAAAAACTAAAATTTGGCAACAATGCGATTATTAGATTTAAAATGCCACAGGAATCTCCAGAAACGCCATCAAACTACCAAGTTTCTTTTACAGATCTCATCCGCAACCAGCAGATACACTTTTTCGCTCGTCTTTTGGGAGATTTTTCGTTGGCAAAATCATTAGAATTGCCACTTTATAATTTTGCAGTAGTTGTGGATGACTATGAGATGAAGATCACTCATGTGATACGCGGTGACGATCATATCCCAAACACTTCAAAGCAGGTTCTCATTGCGAAAGCGCTGGGCTGGACGATAAAAGATGAAATTGGAAATGATGTTCCTCCGTGGAAATATGCCCACCTGCCGCTTCTGCTTGGTTCAGACCGTTCAAAACTTTCCAAAAGACATGGAGCCACATCAATATCACAATACAGAAGCGAAGGATATCTTCCATACGCAATATTTAATTATCTCGCTTTATTAGGATGGAATCCAGGGACTGATCAAGAAATTTTTTCTTTGGAGGAACTCATAAAGGAATTTTCCTTAGAAAAGGTTCAAAAAGCTGGAGCAATATTTGATATTACAAAACTTGATTGGATGAACGGTGAATATATTAGAAAGAAATCTACCGCAGAACTTAGAGAGTTGGCGTGTCCATATTTAACAAAATTTTCGCAAGATAAAAACGAATACATAGAACAAATTTTGACTTTAGAGCGGCCTCGCTTGAAAAAGTTTTCGGAGTTGCCAGAAAAAATAGACTATTTTTTTATAGAACCAAAATATGACAAATCTTTATTAATATGGAAATCAATGAGCAACGAAGATGTAAAAAATTCGCTTATTAACGCGCAAAAAATAATAGAGACAATTTCTGAAGACAATTGGAATAAAGAATATATTGAAACAATTTTTCTTGCAGAAGGCAAAAATTACCAAAATAGGGGAGAGCTATTGTGGCCTCTTCGTGTTGCCATTTCAGGCAAAAAGGCCTCTCCAGGCCCTTTTGATATTCTTACAATTTTAGGGCAAGAAACCGCGATTAAACGCATACAAAAAGCAATTTCAATGCTATAATTAAACAATGAGTTGTTCGAGAAAATATCTTTTTTTATTTAGTGTTGTTAGTATTTTTTTATTTGTAGGAATTATTGTAAGTGCATCAACAGAAGATGAATTGCGTCAAAAAATTGACGCCAAAAATAAAGAAATTCAAAAATTAGAAACCGAGATTAAACTTTATCAAGGAAGTATTGCTCAAACAGGCAAAGAAGCAAAAACACTACAGATAGCTATCAATAATTTAAATCAAGAAGTAAAGAATCTTAATTATCAATTGAAACTCACACAAACAAAGATTTCAAAAAAAGGATTAGAAATCGATGAATTGAATATTTCTATTCAAAATACGCTAGAACTTCAAGCGGAACAGCAGACAACACTTATAGAGATGCTTAATCAACTAAATGAAATTGATTCAAAAAGCCCACTAGAAGCATTTTTCAATTATCAAACAATATCGTCTCTTTTTGATGCGATTGAAAAAAATAAAACACTAGAATTAAGCGTAAGCGAACTTTTTGATAAATTACGAGAAACAAAACAAATTCTTGCTGAAAAAAAGGAGGGAGCAGAAATTGCCAAAAAACAACTTTTAGTCTTAAAAGACGATTTGAATGACCAGAGAGCTCTTGAAGAACAGCAAAAAGAGGAAAAAGCGAAATTATTGCAAACAACAAAAAACAAAGAATCAGCTTATCAAAAATTATTAAAAGATAGAGAGAAAAAACGATTAGCATTGCAAAGAGAAATGGATGCTATTGAAGATGAATTGCGCCTTCTGATTGATGTAAATTCTTTGCCGTCCAAAGGAAAAGGAATTTTATTGTGGCCGGTAAGCGATGTATTGATAACGCAAGGATTTGGTCTAACTAGTTTTAGCGTCACTACAAATGTTTATAAAAACAACAGTCACAACGGTGTGGATTTTAGGGCTCGAGTGGGGACTCCAATATTTGCAGCTGAAAGTGGAGTAATAAAAGATACTGGCAACACAGACACAATTTGTCCAGGCGGTTCATACGGACGGTTTGTGGTGATTGATCACTCAAACAATCTCTCTACGCTATACGGTCATTTATCAATTATTAAGGTCACTGCTGGTCAACAAGTATCCCGCGGTGATATAATAGGATTGAGCGGAAATACAGGATACAGCACAGGCCCGCATTTGCATTTTACGGTGTACGCTTCAAATACATTTAGAATGGCCAAAACCAATAGTTGCGGTTTAATCCCGGCCGGAGGATATTTAAATCCATTGGATTATTTATAAAAATAAAAGGTCGCGCAAAAAAGAACAAAGTATGAACAATCAACCACAAAAAGGATTTATACATATTATAATCATTGTTGTTTTGCTTCTCATAATAATAAGCTTGCTTGGTGTATCGTTAAGAAGTGTATTTTCAAATACTCTTTTGCAAGAAAATTTTAGAGTTGTGGGGGAGTGGTTATCAAGAATTTGGAATAGTATACTTTTATCTCCAATAAGAGCATTATTTAATTTATTTTTGATACCAGTATGGGATCGATTTTTACAAGTACTACAAAGTGGTATTAATTTTAATACGCCTAGCAACTAACCATTCAAGCTTTCACTTAAAAAACGGCTTATTAGTGAGGGATGTGGCTTCTGGCTATATTATAACGTCGCAAAAGATATAATGGGCGACGTTATATATTTAATTAAATATTTTATAATAATCCATCTCCCTACCTAACTTACGCTGTGTTATAATATAAAACAATCTAATACTTTTACAAAATAGATATTTTCTATGTGCGTGGTGTTTCTGTCTTGTAATTTAAGTATTCCGGTTCTTAACAATAAATCCATTTTTATTAATTCATTATTTTTGTACCCCCTCCCTTTTTCCAATAAGCAATAATAGCGCGCTTTATTTTTGATGTCAAGACATGTATCATTTCTATATGAGAACATCATATTCCGCGCTAAATACTTTTGGGCAATGCAAGCAAAAGTTTAAATTTCAAATAATAGATAAAATTAAGGCGCCAAAAAGTGTTGAAGCGGTTTTTGGTACAACGGTACATGGAACATTAAAATTCATGTTTTCGCATGACCCGCTATTCCCTACTTTGGATGAAATTGTCAACAACTTTGTCGAAGGTTGGAAAGCATCTTCTAATAATATTTTTCCCGTAATGACGCAGGAACATCAAGCTACCTATGAAGAGAGCGGTAAAGCGATAATTAAAAATTTTTACAAAAAAAATCTGCCGTGGCTGTTTCATGTGGTAGATACAGAGTCTCGATTTGAGGTTTTAATCCAAGACCCAAAAACAAACAACTCTCATATTTTGACGGGCGTAATTGATCGCATTGATAAAATTGGTGAAGTAGAATATGAAATCGTTGACTATAAAACAGCGCGCAAATTGCCGGCACAGAGCACAGTGGATGAAGACTTGCAATTGTCCGTGTACCATATGGCGCTTTTAAATCGATGGCAAAATCTTGACGCAAAAAATATAAAATTGAGCTTATATTTTTTAAAACACAATGAAAAACTTACTACAGTTCGTACAACAGAAACACTCGCAAAAACATTAGAAAATATTTTAAAAACAATTCGCGACATTGAGGCGCGCGTAGAATCAAATAATTTTCCTCCTAGTCCATCTGGGCTATGTGATTACTGCCCTTACAAGACACAATGTTCAGCGTGGAGACATTTGTATAAAAAAGATGCGCCGACTATTGATGAGGAACAACTACAAAAAACTTTGCAAGAATATTTTTTGATTAAAGAAAATGACACTAAACACGCAAAACGTTTAAAAGAATTGCAAGTAATTGTCGATTCATATATGAATGCTCATAGCGTTGATCGCGTGTTCGATAATAATGGATATTTTATCGCGCGAAGACTCCAACAGCGCTTTAAATATGATTTTGATAAAATTCGAGAAATTATGTTATCCGCCGGACTACAAAAAGAATGGTATTCTATTTTAGAAGCGGATGAAAAAAAATTAAAAGCAATTTTGAACCAACTGCCTCCTAATATTCGAGATCAAATTTCCGAGCAAAAAAAACTTTCAAAAGAATTTACTACGCTTGTTGCATCTTCAAAGCCAGTAAAAAATAAAAAACCGTTACCTATACGCCTTTCGACTCGGTAACGGTGTTGTTTGGCAAGTGCCTAGGATTGAGTACCCAAACCGGAAGCGTCAGGAAGGACCGATCTCCCCGGCTAGACGATACCACCTATGCATTCGCATAGCCTCCGGGTTGTGATACATAGTATCACCCGTCTTAGCCCGCCAGAAAAATCTTTTTATAAAAATTACTCTGGTGGGTGCTCGAGGTTGCGTACTCGAGCTGGAGCCTCTCGTCCGCCTTTGGCGGACATCCGGGCTCTCTTACGGCCACTTCCTAACCCTGAAATGGAAAGTGGGGGTCTTTTGAGAGAGCGTGACTTCCCTGGACCTCTCTCGACTTATTTTTTAAAGTCTCACATTTGTCCAGCCTTAGCGTCATTATACTCCCATTTAGTTTTTTGTCAATAGCTAAAA
>CAYIWH010000014.1:0-20751 GCA_964367075.1 uncultured Candidatus Saccharibacteria bacterium
CCACAAGCAAAGATCCCTTCGTCGTCTCCACCGCCTCTTTTTGTTTTGGATTTAACTGATTTTCTAACATAAGTTATTAGATAATAGGTGTTTTTAGATTATTCCACAATTCTTGCCATGCTAAGCGCAGTGTTTCGGCGATATCGCGATCATCAATTAGTACACAAAATGGTATTTTTGCACGAAAACTCATCAAAGCAACCTTTTCTCCGTAAATATTAATTTCAGTTCGCCAGTCTGCTGATGCAAGAAGCTTTGATTGCCTTAAAAGATGCTTGTTTTTTCCTACAATTCGACGAGCCTCTGGTGAGTCGCGTAAAATTGATTTAAAAGAAATGCCACGCCTGGCTCGTTCGGAAGGAAAATGTTCATAAAATGATCTTGGAAGCGCAATTTGCATATGTTCCAAGTCCTCAAATGCCAAAATTTCTTTTCCTTCTCTGAGCATATCTGCGTACACATCTTTAATACCCTCAATATTTTCATAAAAAGTAACGCGTGGCTTTATTTTTGATTTATTTTGTATGGCCAATAATTCTGGCAGTGTTCGTTCCAGCTCTACGATTCTTGTTTTTTCAATCTCCAATAGTTGTCTCGGATGGATTGCGCTATATACTTTGTGCTTTTTCTTCTTTGTCTCAATAATAAGACCACGACTTTTTAATTCATCAATAAAATTATAAATACTTGTGCGTTTAATGCCCGATTTTCGTGCCAATTGTTGCATGTTTGACTCCCCTAGCTCTAGCGCCGCGGTGTATACCATGGCCTGTGATTCATTTAATCCTAAGCTCGACAATAATGATTTTGAAAGTATTTTCATAAATATGACTTATATTTAGTCACTTAATAGTAACTATATTATATTGTATATCAACATATTTTGCAATAGTATAGTAAATATAGATTAAAATCTTGACATTTATATAAATTTGGCTTATAATGGTGGTAGAAAACGATTCATCGGCAAGTAGCTTGAAAACAAGAAGGGGAGAGCTAAAATGAAAATCGTTCTTGTACGTTGTCCGCAACCAGAATTGTGCAATGATGACGGCGATTTGTATTCGCCAAATCGAACGCGCACACCAGAACCAACTCTTCCTCAACTGCACGGTATCTTACAAGATTTTTCAGAGCAACTGAATGTTAACATTGAGATTGTCCAACTGGATTTGCGCGATCCTTCACTTGGGACACTCAATACTGTTCACTACGGCGATGTTCGCTTGCCTTATCTCGGCCATGAGTTGCACAAAGTTTATTATGGAGTGTCGCTGGCATCTTTGAGCGACCAACTTGCCGGGGCAGATGTTGTTGGATTTACCAACAATTTCTCAATGAGCCGTGGAGTGGTGGTGCGTCACATGCAAGAAATTCGTACATTGCTCCCAGAAGCAGAATTCTGGGTGGGCGGTCGCGATGTATATACCGACCGCATAAAGGATATTTATGCCGAGGCAGCGGGTCGGCGAAACGTGGTACTGTTCGAAGGACAGGTTTTTGAGTCATTGCCAGCTTATTTACTAAGTAAACTGCTTTGTAAGGGTGAGCCATTTGGCGTGACAATCTACGATGGCGATGGACGGAAGCGCACAGTATTAGCACGTTCATTGCTTGAGTTCGCAAATGAAAAGCACGAGATTCGCGTACCTATTCCTATCTATCTTCGGCCCGAGAGTCTTGGATATTTTACAGGATCTGGCGAGGGCGAACCGGATCCACCATATGGTAGGTTCGTTTATTACATGACGAGCTACGGCTGTCCGTATGCGTGTGCGTACTGTACAACCGGACAGCGCGAGCGTTTCCTCGTGCACAAGGACGAAGAAACAATCGTGAATGAATTGGAAATGTACAAGCGATTAGGCGCGACCACACTTGCTTATGATGACGACAATTTGCTTGCGTTGGGTCCCGAGAAAGTAAATCAATTCTTGGGTCTGGTCAATCGGTACGGTTTTGAGATTGAGTATGGCAACGGACTTCAACTAAGTCTGCTTCTCAAACATTGGGACGAAGTCAGAGATTCGATATTTGGCCGGTGTGTGAGTCTGTATGCACCGTTGGAAGATCTTACACAAGATAGGTTGTATGCAAAGCTTGATCCGATTGCCATCCAACTTGAGCTTATGCGTCGAATTGCCAATACAAAGTTTGATGTTCTCAAATATGTAACTATGGGGGCTATAGTTGGAGTCCCTGGGCATACAAAGCAAGCTCTTACTACAACGTTCATGGAAAATACACGTCGGTTTCTTGATTTGTTCATTGGTAGTCCGTACGAAGTTGCGATGACCGTGTTCAACTTTATTCCCCTGCCCGGCACTTCGTTTGGCGAACAGGCATTTGATAGCGGGCGCATGGTTGCAGATGCCATATATACACATCCAGAAATTTGTAACTTTGGCGTGGTCAGTTACGCGCCCGTTGGCATGACAGCCAGCGAAGTATACGATGCTCAACAAGCCGCGCTCGAACTCAATCCGGCAGGAAAAACACTTGGGATCAGCTACAACGAGTTACAGCGCAAGGGCGAGCGTGTACTCCCAGAAAACGAACGCTCAAAAATTCCTGTTCAGTGGCGTACGTCTGGCAAACATTTGCGCGCAAGAATGATTGAAACGCAAATAAAGTAACCCGCGCTCCCGACGGCAATATCGGGAGAGGAGAAGAAAATGGACGTTTCGTTGAGTTTCGCAACAAAAATAATCCATCTGCTTGCTGGCAGATGGAAGTCAAACCAGCACATCGAAGAAGTGCTCCAATCAGGTATATTGCTCGATTTATTTGAGATTGAGCGTCCGTTTGAGATAGATCGGCACGCCCTTAGGCGCGCGCTGAAACTGCCTCCGCTACCAACAGTAATTGCAACTGTCCAATATGGAAAAAGGCGTCTCTTCAATAAAGCCTTGAAGCGGTTAAGAGTAAATCCTGAAATAGCCCACTTTCCGCTTTTAGAAACGGACAAAAAAACCGTTGCATTTGAGGTATTTGCAGGGTCAACCGAAGACCCGCAGGAGATAAAAAAAGAAATGAAGGAGGCAAAACTAAGACCAGCCTCCATCGAAGAATTGGTAGCATTTGTGAGCTTACCACTCACAATACTTATGCCATTCAAATTTCGTTCCAGGCACATGAACAAGTTGCCACCGAGTGACAAAGATTTTTCCTTTTGCCATCCGATTGTGGCGTTGGGATCAATATTGGAAAGTCCAAATGGACCAGTTGCGCCAATTATGACAAGCGATTCGGATCACTTGGGAATAAAGTGTTTCAACGATAAGTTGGGTGTCAACTATTGTAGATACCTCGCTGTTCGTGAGGATTAACTTAGTTCACTAAAAGTTAGCGGTACGTTCGAAAAATCGAAAAGTACCGCTTTTTTCTTATCCACAGGCATGATGTTGTCAGGTTGATTTCTGTGCTCAACCCTGCTAGGATGTACCTATTGGTCGAATTTGATGTAAGTGGCAAAAAATGGCTTGAAATAACGACTTTTTGCCAATCGTAACCATTTTAATTTAGACTTTTAGGCTTATTTTGTATAACAAAAAAACGCCCCTTTTTCAGGCAAAGTGGGGGCTTCAAGGCAGTTCTTTTGGTATTTTGCTTGTCAGTATAATACTTTCAGGTCTGTTTTTGTTTGTTTTTCCAAAACCAGCGCATGCTAGCATATTTTCATTTTTAGGAGACCTTCTGAAATCTAATAATGACCAGCCTATCGAATATAATTCTCAAACCGCGCCTCTTTTGAGCGCGCCGCAATCTTCGGATGTGTTTTTTGGTACAGGCGGATCTGAAATAAACATCGTAGGAGGACAATCTCTTTTGCCGAATACAGGACCAATGGGCAGTATAGTTGATGTAGAAACATATAAATTAGATCAAATTACTACTTATACGGTACGCAACGGAGACACACTTTCTGAAATTGCAGATATGTTTGATGTAAGTGTAAACACTATTATGTGGGCCAATGATCTAAAGCGCGGAGATATTGTAAGACCTGGCGATGTGCTGATAATTTTGCCAGTTTCTGGAATTCAATACACGGTCAAAAAGGGAGATACAATTGAAGGTTTGGTAAAACGCTTCAAAAGCGATTCTGGAGATATTATTGTTTTCAATGGACTAAATCCGGAAAAACCATTGGAGATTGGCTCTACTATAATTATTCCAGATGCAGAATTTGGAATTCCCGCGTTACCGAACAATAATTCTTCTTCTGGTGCAACCAGACGCTCATCTCAAGGACCAGATCTCGGTGGATATTTTTTGCGTCCAATTGATGGCGGGCGCAAATCGCAAGGGATTCACGGATACAATGGCGTTGATTTGGCTAGCAGTTGTGGCGAATCAGTATATGCATCGGCAAGCGGAGATGTGCTAATTGCAAAAAGCACAGGGTGGAATGGAGGATTCGGTGAATATATAGTGATAGCGCATCCAAATGGCACAAAAACATTATATGCTCATTTGTCGAGTATTTTGGTTGGACCTGGATGGCATGTAACACGCGGAATGAAAATTGGAACAATAGGCTCCACCGGCAGATCAACAGGTTGCCATGTGCACTTTGAGGTTCGCGGCGCCAAAAATCCTTTCTAAACAACACTCTTTTATTATTTTTTTAAAAAACATGACTGTATTTGCTTTGCTTTTTACGCTTTCAGCCATAGGGATTAGCGAAACAGTTTATCTTATTCGTAAACGAATTGCTTTAGAAAAACCAATTTGCCTGATTGGTGAAGATTGTCTAACAGTGCTTACAAGCAAATATAATAAAATTTTTTTTGTTCATAATGATATATTGGGGCTGTTGTGTTATATAATTATTTCATTAGTTGCCGCTTTTTTAGTGATTGAGGTACGGCCGATGTGGTTATGGATTATTAGTATTAAAGTCCTTGTCGGCATTGCCTCTATTGTCTCTCTTTTCTTTACATATCTTCAATGGAAAATTATTAAGGCGTGGTGCTTTTGGTGCTTGATGTCAGCTACAACACTCTGGGTCATTGGTGTTATAATATTATTAAGCGCAATAATATGAAAAAAGCCTCATTTAATATTTTAAGAGTCGGATTAGCCATAACCTTTCTTTGGATAGGTATATTAATTTTTAAAGCTCCGGAGGCTTGGGGCGGATATTTGGAACCATGGGCAGTAAATCTTTTGCCGATTCCTTTGGCGCAAGCAATACTTGGAACAGCGATACTGGACATTGCAATCGGCATTTTGCTGTTGACCGATTTTTTTGTATGGGGCGCCGCTATTGTCGGCTCGTTGCATCTTGTTGTTGTTTTGGTTGTAAGCGGCATTACCGAAGTTACCGTAAGAGATATAGGGATTTTGGCTGGGATGTTGGCTATTATGATTGATGCCTTGCCGGGAAATTTGTTTACAAGGCGCATAGATAAAATATAAATCAACAAACTATCATCATTGTTGCACAGGTCTATATTGTAGAGCTTCCAAAAGATGCTCTTTTTTGATGTCAGGCGCATTTGCTAAATCTGCAATTGTGCGCGCAAGTTTGATGACGCGATGATACGCGCGAGGTGAGAGATCAAGTCGTGCGGCGGCTTGTTGGAGTATTGATTTTGATTCCGCATCAAGTGCGCAGTATTTTTTGATATCGCGAACAGACATTTCCGCGTTGGTGCGGATTTGGCTTCCAGCAAGTCTTTTTTCTTGAATTTTTCGCGCCATCTCTACCCTTTTTTGTATTACATCGGATGATTCTCTTTTTGCATCTGATGGCGAGTCATCTTCCAATTTGTGATGCGCGATACTATACACTCCCAACCAAATATCAATACGATCAATGATTGGTCCAGATATTTTTCTTTTGTATCTTTCAATCGCTGACGCAGAACAAACACACTGTTTGGCGGAATTTAAATGTCCGCACGGACACGGATTCATTGCCGCAATCAACATTATTTGTGCGGGGAAATTGAGTGTGGCTCGCGCGCGCGCAACAGTGATCACTTTATCTTCCAGTGGTTGACGCAAAGCCTCAATGACTCGGCGCTCAAACTCGGCAAATTCGTCAAGAAATAATACGCCACGGTGAGCCAATGTAATTTCTCCTGGTTTTGGAAAAGCTCCTCCGCCGATAAGCGATACATACGATGCGGTATGATGCGGATTGCGAAATGGTCGCTCTGTGATAAGCTCGTATTTTTCTTGGAGTGTTCCCGCGATTGAATGAATTTTGGTAACCTCAAGCGCTTCTTTTTTTGAAAGTTTTGGTAAAATTGACGCAAACGCGCGCGCAAGCATTGTCTTGCCTGTGCCTGGTGGTCCAATCATCGCGGCGTTGTGTCCACCTGCCGCGGCAATTTCCAATCCGCGTTTGGCAGATTCTTGTCCGCGCACATCAGCAATATCAAGAGAGGTTTTGCGAATACTTGCTTTAAATGGAGTTGGAGGCAAAGGCTTTATTAAAACATTGCCTTCCAGATGGTCAATAATATCTCCCAAAGATTCCGCTTCGAAAACAGAAATATCATCTACCAGCGCCGCCTCTATGCCATTTCCGCGAGGCACAAAAATTTTTGTATATCCTGCTTTTTGAGCGGCTTCCGCGAGCGCCAAACACCCATTAATTGGCCGCAATGTTCCATCAAGAGCAAGCTCTCCCAAAAATATTGTGTCCTTTGGATCAAATTTTGCTTGCTTGGACGCAAGCAGATACGCAAGCGCGATAGCCAAATCAAAAACAGGCCCTTCTTTTTTAAGGTCAGCCGGAGCAAGAGAAATTAACACTCGCTGATTTTTTTTCTGTGGTGAGCGCGCGCCTATGCTTTTAATTGCCGCGGAAATTCTTTCCTTCGCTTCAGATACCGCTTTATCCGCAAGCCCTACAATAGAAAAACTAAAAAGCCCTTGCGAAAGATCAATTTCCACATCAATAATTTTTCCGCCCAATCCCACGATTTCCGCCGCGTGAAGCTTTATTGCCATTGGTGCACTATAGCAACGAGTTAAAAAAAATCAAGGCTTTGTGTAACCTTGATTTGATTTCTAGCGTTTATATGGTGGTATTGGGGTTGGTACAAGTGGTCTGGTAAGAAAAATAAGAATTCTAAGCCATAATGGGTCTTTTCGTCTCTTGTTGTTATGCGGCATTTATTTTATCCAATAACTTTTTTCTAAAATAAGACTAGCACAAAATTTATTTTTTTCATATACTACACATAATGACATTAACAACACACGCCATTATCGGCGCATCTGTAGCAACTATGTTTTCTTTTCATCCGGCCGCGGCGATTGCGGCCGCATTTTTGAGTCATTTTGCAATTGACACAATTCCACATTGGGATTATATTCTTCGTTCTGGACGCGAAGATCCACGGAATCCTATGAATAATGACATGGTCATTGGCAAAGACTTTGTTTTTGATTGTATCCGTGTTTGTATTGATGCGTTTCTTGGTGTGGCGATAACATTTCTTGTCTTTTTTCCGCAAGAATTTTATCAGGTTTGGATTATGCTTTTAGGTGTTGGGTTTGGTATTTTACCAGATCCTTTGCAATTTGCATATTGGAAAATTCGCAAAGAGCCGTTTTTGAGTTTACAACGCTTTCATAGATGGGCGCATAGCAAAGATAAATCACTGTTGGGGCATTGGAAAATAGGGATTTTTTATCAATTTGCGCTTGTTTTCACCGTTTTGCTATTGACAAAATCATTTTTATAGATTATAATGGCCTTAAAGTTTCGGCCAAGCAAAGGAGAAAAAGGATGAAAAAGAAGTGTGAGCTCGGTTGTGGCCACCTCGTTGGAGGTGGCGGGGACAGGCACGCGAAGTTCGCGTGCCCACCGCCATTCAAGGGCGGTGCCAGCGAGCGCCAGCGTCGTCGGCGACTCGAAGCGCGCCGTAAAGCGCGTGACGGTGCTGATGTCCCGAGCCGTGGCGTGGCGGTGGCAGGAGTTGGGGGTGCGAAGGCGAAGAGACATCGTACCAAAAAGGCTTTGGCGTAATAGTGCCAAAACCGAGGGGGGCATAGGCTCCCCCTTTTTTTTGTTGATCGAAGTGATTGAAGTCCGACTTCCATCATGATGGAAGTCGGACTTCAATCAAAATACTCTTTAGATACTTTTCCTGCTTTTTTGATTGATGGTTTTAACGTAGCATCTCCTTCATCCCAGCTTGCTGGACAAACATGACCAGTATGTTCTCGGACAAATTTGAGCGCTTTGATTTTGCGTACAATTTCTCCGGCGTTGCGACCAATCGCGTCAGCAACTATTTCGGCGCTTCTTAAAATCCCATCCGGATCGATAATAAATGCCGCGCGCTGTGCAAGTCCCTTCTCTTCATCATAGATGCCCAGCATTTGAGATACTTTGCCATTGTGGTCCGCGGCCATGACACATTTAAGTCCTTTGAGAATTTCTTCTGCTTCAATCCACGCCTTGTGACTAAACACCGTGTCAGTACTTGCAACTACAATTTCCGCGCCAAGCTTTTTAAAATCATTATGACGGCGATTTAAGTCCACAATCTCTGTTGGGCAAACGAAAGTAAAGTCAGCAGGATAAAAAAACAAAACAAGCCATTTTTTCTTGAATGTATTCAGAGATACGCGCCCCAGCTCGTCTTTTGAAGGATTATATACTTCTAAAGAAAAATTCGGAAATTTTTGATCAATAGTAAACATATTATTTTTTACTAATTAATTTATTTGTCAGCGTGCTCAACGCATGTGTTGGCAGCTGGATTGGCACGAAGTCTTTCTTCGGATATTGGTTCGCCCTTTTCTTTGCAAATACCAAATCCACCATGTTTAATACGTTCTATAGCGTCGTTTATCTCGCGTAGGCGAATTTCTAGCCCCGCCTCTATGCTGACGCGATTTTCATATTCTTCTTCTTGATCTGCGATTTCATCCGGCGCTGACGGAGAAGCATTCATATCAGGGTATGAAACATTCCAATCTGCTGGCGCATCCGGATTGCGTGTTGCCACAGTGCCAAGCTCTCCCTCAATTTTTGTTTTTTCTTCCTCTAATTGTTTTTGAAAATAATCTATATTTAATACCATAGATTTCATTGTATCAAATTATTATCTCGGAGGCAACATAATGAGTCTATCTAAAATTGCGCCAAGAGCTTCGCGCGATGTCGAAATTATAATATATTTTTTATTAAATATTATATATACTATGATCACAGAACCATCATCTCTCAATAAAATACGCGCATCATTGTTTTTTATTATTTCATCTCGAAAAGCGTTAGGATATGCTATATTTTTATTTGTATCATTCAAAAAATCTTGCCAGTCGCGCGCAAGTGTTTTTTCCCACTCTAGCATTGATGAAAATGCCTTTTCAAAATTTGATGTTTTTATAATCAGCGCAAAATCATTTGATTGATTGTTTGCAAAAATATACGCGTTGAAATCAGACGTCAAATTTTCTAGAAGCAAAGAAGGCATACGCCACTCTAAAAACTCTCCCAAATCTTTTATCTGCAAATATGTTGTTGTGTTGTCGCTTAAACTAACTTTTATTGGATAATAATTTAGAATTCCAGAGCGAAATGTTTTTGCGCGCTCTTCTGAAATGGCGCTAATAATAGAACTTTTGTTCGCCTGTTTTATCGTAAGTATATTTTGTCCGTCAATCAAAATTATCGCCGGAGGCGGTAATTTTTCTGTTGATTGAGAACTTGATGATTTGTGCGATAAAAACCACCAGCTTACTCCGGCTACAATAACAATACACAATACAATAGCTCCAGAGAGCAAAAATGTCTTTATAAGCGACAGCTTGTCTTTCACATCTTGCAACAACGTGGCTTGTGATGCGTACGCGGATGCGGAAATTTGTATCGTTGATAATTTTTTTTCTTTTGCGTACATTTCAGCGTCCGTTCGCATGGTTCGGATTGCCGGAGGACGTTTTTCATTTAGATCTTTTTCTTGGTCCATTTTTATATTATAGCATGATACAACAGCTCATCTGCGGTTGCGATGATTGCCATTTCGATTTCTATGATTTTCTTGTTCACGCAAAGACTCCGCGCCTTTTGCGCGAGCTTCAGGTGATTTTAATTCAAGAGGACGCACGGCTTTTGCGGAAAGATTGATTCGTCCCTGATCGTCTATTTCAATTATTTGAACTTCAATTACATCTCCGGGAGATACCACATCGGTTATTTGCTCTACTCTAAAATTTGAAAGAGCGGAAATATGTACCAACCCTTCTTGTTTTGGAGCGACCTCTACCATAGCACCAAAAGGAAACAAACGAGTTACCTTACCTTTAATTATTTCACCAACTTCAAATTCTTTTGTAAGCGCTAGAATTTCCTCTTCAGCTTTTTTGGCGTTTTCTTCTTTTGGGCCCGTAATAAATATTGTGCCGTCTTGTTCTATATCAATTTGTGCTCCAGTTAGAGCAATAAGTTCGTTGATCACTTTTCCTCCAGGACCAATGACATCGCGAATTTTATCTGGATTAATACGCATAGTAATAATTCTAGGAGCAAGCGAGCTTAGTTCTTTGCGCGGCCCTGGCAATTCTTTTAACATTATTTCTAAAATTTCAAGTCTAGCTTCGCGCGCTTGTAAAAACGCCTCTTTCATTATTTTTAATGGAATACCATCTACTTTTACATCCATTTGTACGGCTGTAATACCATTTTTTGTGCCAGCAACTTTGAAATCCATATCGCCATGATGGTCTTCTGGTCCTTGAATGTCAGTAAGAATTTTATATTTTGGTAAGACTTTTTCCTCCTCAACATCCGATGTTGTTGGAGATTTAACATCGGATGTTTCCCCTGGCGAGGCCAGCATCAATCCCATAGCGATACCTGCTACTGGTGCTTTGATTGGGACCCCCGCATCCATAAGCGCCAATGTAGATCCGCACACTGATCCCATGGAGCTTGATCCGTTTGATGACAATGTTTCAGATACTACGCGGATAGTATAAGGAAATTCCGTAACATCTGGAATTATTGCAACAAGCGCGCGCTCTGCCAGAGCACCATGCCCAATATCACGCCGTCCAGGACCACGCATCGGTTTTATTTCTCCTACAGAAAACGGAGGGAAATTATAATGATGCATAAAGCGCTTTTTGGCGCGCACCTCCATTCCTTCTATCAATTGTACATCGCTTGGTGCGCCCAGGGTTGCAGCTGATAATACATGGGTTTCCCCGCGATAAAATAATCCGGAGCCGTGAATTCTTGGTAGTACTTGTACTTTTGCCGCAATTCGACGCAATTCTTTTATCCCTCGTCCATCAGGGCGCTTCTCTTTGCCTGCTGGCGGATCAATAATATTTTTGTGAACTATTTCATCTACCGCTTCTTCAAAAAGACCGTCCGCAATAGTTTTGTGAATATGAGGGAATTGTTCTGCGGAGATTGCCGCCCATTCTCGCCGAAGGGCATTTAACATTTCATAGCGCTGTGTTTTTTCTTTGATGTAAATTGATTCTTCAACTTTTTTATGCATCATATTTGCAAATTCTATTTTCATTTCGTGTGATGCTTCAGCAAGTTCTACTTCCTTTTTTGCTTTTCCCAATTCATCGATTATTTTATTTTGAAAATTACACAGCTTATCAATTTCTTTTACTGCCAATTCAAGTGCTTTCTCCATGTCGTCTTCTGATAACTCTTGTGCCCCAGCTTCAATCATATTTATTTTGCCATCTTTCCCACAAATTACCGTGTCCAACAATATCGACTCGCGCTCTGTGTATGTAGGGTTAATGATGAATTTGTCATCGATTTTTCCAATACGAACAGAGCCGACAGGCCCAGCCCATCGGATATCCGAAGTTCCTAGCGCCAAAGACGCGGCAATAATTGAGCAAATATCAGGGTCATTATTTTCATCAATGGAAAGAGCAAGAACAATCACTTGTACTTCGTTTCTAATTTTTTGACTAAATAGTGGCCGTATAGAGCGATCAATAAGACGAGATACCAAAATCGCTTCGTCGGAAGCCTTCCCCTCCCTTCGCATAAAACGAGAACCCAAAATTTTTCCTGCCGCGTAGAATTTTTCTTCGTAATCTACCGTGAGTGGAAAAAAATCAATTCCTTCTCTGGCGCTTTTGCTTTGTACCGCCGTTGCTAATACTGATGTTTCGCCATAAGTTACTAAACAAGATCCATTCGCATGTTCAGCCCAATTGGTAAATTCTGCGGTCAGTGTGCGACCGCCTACTTCTGTAGTAAATTTTTTACTTTTCATGATTATTTTTGATGTCCTGCAAATTTTAGTCCTGAGCAATATCAGAGGACTACCTATTTGCAGACCATTTTTTGTGTTAATTTTTATAAATACGACTTTTATTAAAATAGCATAAATAAATATTTTTGCAATTTTATTTCCTGATTATATATTTTCCGGATTCTTCGCCTAGATCTATGAATTCGTCGCACGCTTCTTTTAATTTTCCAGAAGTTGAACGGCCAAACGCGATAATCTCTACTCTGCGCCCTTGGTTTTTGAGATATTCCACCAACGGAATAAAATCTCCATCGCCAGACGCAATAACAATAGTATCCACAATTTCCGCGGTGCGGATAGCATCTACAGCAAGTCCCACATCCCAATCTGCCTTTTTGGCTCCGCCAAAAAATTCCTGTAATTCTTTTTCGCGCGTCTCAATTCCCAATTTAGTCAGTGCCTCAAAAAACGGTTTTTCTTCGCCGGTTTTTGTGCTTATCACATATCCAAACGCGCGAATAAGTTGTCGTCCTCCAACCGCAGTTTGTAGAAGATTTTTAAAATTTACACGCGCGTTGAGTAAACTTCGTGCTGAATGATAAAGATTTTGTGCATCAATAAATACCGCGATACGTTGATTTTTGTGTTTTGCGATTGTTGTGTTGACCATAGATTAATAAAGTTAGTAATTTGGCTAATTCACAAGAATTTCAGAGCACGAATATTTTTCTGACTGAAAAATTTCTCCTGCTCGCGCCAGTCGCGCTCCGCAAGGCTCTTAAATCCTTGCGAATTAGCGACATATTCTTACTTTATAAGAATACCACAAAAAATATGGCGTTGAGAGTGGATTACTTTCTGAGGCCTAGCTTCTTTATTGAGGATGCGTAGCTTTTTGGATTTGTTTTTGCGAGATAAGTCAAAAGTTTTTTGCGCTTTGCGACCATCGCCAAAAGACCTCGTCGAGAGTGATTGTCTTTTTGATGTTTTTTAAGATGATCAGTAAGAGATTTGATTTGAGAAGTCAACAAGGCCACCTGAACTTCTGTAGATCCAGTATCTTTGTCGTGTGTCTGATGAGTTGAGACTATTTTTTTCTTTTCTTTCGTAGCCAACATAATAAAACTATAATAGCATAAATGATTTATTTGTGCAAATAACAAACATTGTGCGACGCTTGATAAAACATTATGATTAAAACATGAAAAAATTGCAGGATTTACAACGAGAATTTTTAGAATATCTTGAAATTGAGAAAGGAAGAAGTCTCAAGACGATTGAAAATTATGATCGTTATTTAAGACGGTTTTTTGAGTTTGCTAAGATCGACTCTCCTGCCGGTATTACTGAAGATTTGGTTAAAAAATACAGATTATATTTAAATAGAGTCGGCAATTTCCAATTGAGCCGAAATACGCAAAATTATTATGTGATTGCCTTGAGGTCATTTTTGAAATATTTATCTCGACATGATATTGAGAGTTTAGACGCTGAAAAAATAGAGCTTGCCAAAATAGCTCCGCGAGAACTTGATTTGTTGGATGTGGCCGATTTGGAAGCATTGCTTGTGGCGCCAAAAGGGACAAATGAAATGGCATTGCGTGATAGAGCTATTTTAGAAATGTTTTTTTCCACAGGGCTTCGTATAGCGGAATTATGTTCACTTAAAATTGATGATATAAATATTGAAAGAGGAGAGTTTTCCGTGCGAGGCAAAGGAGGAAAAATCAGAGTGGTATTTTTGTCCGACAGAGCAAAAAAATCACTAAAAGCATACAAAGACAAAAGAAGAAATGTAGATGACGATCGCCTTTTCCCTATTACTCCTCGATCAATTCAAAGAATGATTCACAAGTATGCAGTTTCAGTTGGTATTGCCAAAAAAGTGACTCCTCATGTGCTACGGCACGCGTTTGCGACAGATCTTTTGCAAAATGGAGCCGATTTGCGCTCGGTACAGGCTCTTTTGGGGCACGCAAATATTTCCACAACGCAAATTTACACTCATTTTACTGATAAGCAACTTGGCGAAGTTCACAGGGCGTTTCATGGAAAAAAACGAAAGTAAAAAATCCGCCATCGGCGGATTGAATATTATGTTTAAGCAGTGTCATCTGGCGGTTCATTAGATTTTTGCATCAACTCCCACGAAAAATTTGGAAGAAGAATGCCGAGTTTGCCCATAGCTATTGCAAACCACCGATATTTTTCAAGGATTAATTGTCCTCGTCGCATCAAAAGCATTCGCAAATGTCTATATTGTTCTGTTTGTGCAAAACCGCTATTTTCTAATTGATCGCGCCAATAACAGACTACAAATAACATAAATTCTGGATTAGGAGGCAATCCAATTGTAACAAGTGTCTTTCTAAGCTCCTTTATTTGTAATCGTAATTTTTCTCTGCACCCACGCATTTTTCTTTTTGAAATCACTCCCTTTGAAAATGGGAGAATTTCCGCAGACTGTCGTTTTTCATTGCAATCTACCAACGGAACTGGTTTTCCCTCTCGTCTTTTTGTAAATTCGTCGTACGTTACAAGTTTTTCCATTGTTGGTGCCTCCTCTTCTATTACTGACTATACCACATAAAATCAAAAAACGCAACAATGTTGCGTTTTTTGAATACAGGCGCTTCTATCGCGCGTGGATGCCAGCTGTAAGTCCAGCTATCGGCGGGACAAGGCCGGGCGAAGCCGATTGATAGACCGCTTCCATCAGGAGCGCGGAAAGCCGATATTATAAGTGCAACTATGTCCGGTAAATATGGACTTTTTGCGCACCTCGGTCCGCGATCCAGATGGAAGCGGTAAGGCGTAATAAAAATTATTAAAATAATTTATAATAAATAGCCTTAATCACGCTTTCTTGTGCCTATTATACTCTATTTAAGTAGATTTGTCAAGAGCTTGCTTGACTTTCGTTGATAAATAAGGGAAAATAAGCTTATTACAAATTAATAATGTCCTCGTGGTGAAACGGATATCATAGCTGGCTTCGAACCAGCCGTTGGGGGTTCGAATCCCTCCGAGGACGCCCAGAACCAGAAAGAGACTTTCGGTTCTGGGCTGACCCGAATCGAATCCTGTTCTGGTTCGGGTCGCCCGGAGCTGAGGATAATTTTAAATGTTTTACGTTTATTATTTAAATAGCAAAAAATTTAAAGATCAGTATTATGTTGGATATACTGCAAATTTAAAGATGCGTTTTGAACAACACAACAAAGGGCTTTCGTCTTCTACAAAACCATTTATTCCGTGGAATTTAATATTTTATGAAGCATACAAAAGCAGGAAGGACGCCAAAAGAAGAGAGTTGTATTTTAAAACTACTAAAGGAAAAAAGGCTCTTAAATTAATGTTGCAATACTCTTTAATAGAATAATTTTTTCATAATTTTTTTCATGACAAACTTTTCAATTCCTAAAGAAATTCGAGCGGCGGTGGCAATACTCAAAACCGCCAGATTTGAAGCATATCCTGTCGGTGGGTGTGTGCGTGATTTGATTTTGAGCAAGACACCAAAAGACTGGGATATTACCACAAACGCGCATCCTGAAAAAATTCAGGAGCTTTTTCCCGATAGTTTTTATGAAAATAAATTTGGCACCGTAAGCATTGTGACTCATTCTGAAAACCCATCGCTTCGAGCAATTGAAATTACGCCTTATCGAATAGAAGGAAAATATTCTGATAAAAGACATCCGGACGAAGTTCGCTTTGCTGACAAATTGGAAGATGATTTGTCACGCCGCGATTTTACTGTCAATGCGCTTGCTCTGGACATTTCTTCAAACGAAGATTTCAAAATAATTGATCCATTTGACGGACAAAAAGATATTGAAGCAAAATTAATTCGCGCTGTTGGCGATGCTAAAGAGCGCTTTGAGGAAGATGCTCTTCGCATTATGCGCGCTGTTCGTTTCGCGTCAGAGCTCGGTTTTTCAATTGAAACACAAACAGCCGAAGCACTCAAAAAAACCGCTCCTCTTCTTAAATTCATAGCGCCAGAACGCATTCGCGAGGAGTTTTCAAAAATTATGATGACAGAAAAGCCGTCTATCGGACTTGAAATGTTGCGCGAGCTAGATATTTTAAAAATATTTTTGCCAGAATTGGAAGAAGGTTTTAATGTTGGACAAAACAAACATCATATTTATACGGTATGGGAACACAATATTCGTGCTGGAGATTATGCCGCGCAAGAGCGCTGGCCATTGAATGTTCGTATTGGTTCGCTTTTTCACGACATTGGAAAGCCAAGAGCAAAACAGGGCGATGGGCCTGATTCAACATTTTATAATCACGAAGTTATTGGCGCGAAAATGACTGACAAAATTCTTTCGCGTCTCAAATTTTCGCATGATTTTACAGCAAAAGTTACAAAATTGGTGCGTTTTCATCTTTTTTATTATAATGTAGATGAGGTGAACGAATCTTCCGTACGCAGGCTTATTGCAAAAGTAGGCACGGAAGATATGGAAGATTTGATTCGCGTTCGTATGTGCGACCGCATTGGTTCTGGCGTACCAAAGGCAGAGCCTTACAAATTGAGACATTTTCGTTTTTTGATTGAAAAATTGCAAAGAGACCCTATTTCAGTCAAAATGTTAAAAATCAATGGAGACAGAATAAAAGAAATTACAAAGCTTGCTCAAGGCATAAAAATTGGATTGATTTTGCATTCGCTTTTGGAAGAAGTTTTAGATAATCCAGCCAAAAACAGTGAAGAATATCTTGAAACAAGAACACAAGAATTAAATTTATTAGATGAAAAAGAATTAATAAAACTTGCAGAATCTGGAAAATCCAAAAAAATAGGTCTTGAAGAAGAGGAAATTTCAAAAATCAAAAAAAGGCATTTTGTAAAATAATAATTATTAATTAAATATATAAAAATTTTATGGAACAAAAACCAGAAAATCCAAAAGAATATTTCCTAGATTTAGATACACAAGTTTCTTCTGTAATGGTGTCTATGCCAGATGGCGGTAGACGTTTAGTTGTTAAGGGCGCAGATGGAATAACACAACTAGAGGTTGTGTATGATGCGAAAGGAGCGCCAACAAAAATAACACAATTTTCTGAAAAAGATCGAGAGCGGGTATTTACAGATCCAAAGATTCTTATTGAAATTGAGAAACAAATAAAAGGACTGTTGGGAGAAAAAGTTGAGGAAAAGAAAATTGGGCGCATAGCAGGCGCCGCACAAGAAGGACGAGCTGTTTCTAATGAAGAGCTCGTGGTTGGACTTGTAGATGATAACTGGAAACAAGCGGAAACCTTGCGACAATTTGGAAATCCAGGTGAAAATCTAAAAGGACACTGATTATCGGAGCGTAGTATAGTGGTATTACACACGCTTCGGGTGCGTGAAATCCGAGTTCGATTCTCGGCGCTCCGAAAAAATCTTCAACAATGCAAATATATGTGCCATCTTGCAATTATTTTTTGAGATGTATAATATGGAATAAGATTTTCTTTTGAGTGAGGGCGAAATATGCTTATCATTGGCGCTTGGCTTTTGTATTTTATAAAAATTGCTATTTTTGTAAGATGGAATCATGCAAAAAATGGATTTGCATGGTCAGATGTGATTGCCATTGGTATTATGGTGTTCCCTTTCTTGTTTAATTTGTGGGGCATTTTTTCAGGTCCACTTGCTTCTATTGTGTCAGCGATTGGATGTTTGTTTATTTGGCACAATATCAGGTGGTTTGATAATGCGAGAAATGTGGAAACAGCAGTTTATATTTCTATCATTTTTATCATTTTGTTATCTGCCAGCAAATAAAAATTTCCACGATAATAATCGTGGGTTTTTTTGCTTTGCTTTTTATGATGCAATTGAGTTAAAATACACTTATGGTCGAACAACCAATAACCGACGAAACAAAGCCAAGTTATGATCGATACGAAAAAATACTAAGAGGTATTTTTGGCGCTTATGATGATCAAAAATACGCTCCACGTGAACAATATATTCAAAATATTGATGCTCTTTCTTGTGGCGACGCTTTTGATCAATACAAGCGTTTTCTGGAACAAGAAATAGCGCATGCGCGCTCCACACAAAGTTTTGGATTAGATTGGGATATTCATCGTGCGTTTCAATATGCGGCAGAAAAAATTGATTCACGCTTTGCGACAGCAACAGACACTCATAATGACGCTGTTTCAAAACGAGAAGCCGGCAAAAACCAAATGTTTAAAAATTTCTTTGAGCAAGCAATATATAATTTGCACCACTCAAAAGACAAACGAACTTAGCGCAAAAATCGCTAGATTAATAACCAATAATATGGTTAAATAATGGACAGCGAACAACGCAGTCCATTTATTATATTATTGTATCTGGTGGGCCAATAGTTAAGTGGTATAACGGCGCATTCGCATTGCGCAAGCGGGAGTTCGATTCTCCCTTGGTCCAAAATCCAAATTTAACAATAAATTTTTGTATTACAATTATCTATGAAACTTATACAAAAAATTCGTCCAATTGAAATAAAACGCGCGTTTGTAATGGCTCAGAAAATGGTGTAGAACCAAAATAAAAAAGACGCCTTTGTGCTGGCGTCGTATTGAAATTCTTATTCAATTAGTTCAAGTCTATTTCTAAACCTTGATAAGCCGCAACAACAGGGATTGATGCGCCCATTTGCGAAATAAAATTCTCAGTGTATCTTTCAATCTCAAATATTTTTTTATCCGTAGAACTTGGGTCGTGATGAAACAAAACTACCTTTTTTGCTTTTGCCATTATTGCTGTTTTGGCTACCGCTTCCGGGTAAGAGTGTCCCCAATCATGGCGATTTGGTCCACCATCCAATCCCTCGTATGTGTGTTGTGTGTATTGGCAATCAGTTACCACAACATCCGCATCTTTCCATAGCTCTAAGAGATTTGGATCTGGAAATTCAGGGTTAAACGGCTCATTGTCCGTTGTATAAGCAAAAATTTTTCCATTGTACTCAAATCTCCATCCATATGTTTCTTGCGGATGATGAAGTTTGCGAACCTTAACAACAATTCCATTTTTTGTTTTTGTAAAAGTATATCCATCAAAAATATCTTGCATTTCGATTGGATGGTAAGTTATTTTTTCTATTTCTTTCCAGGATATTGGAAAAGTCGGAGGATCCATTTGTCCGCGCAAACATGCTTCAGCTGTTTTGTGCCAATTTGTGCCACCCAAAAATTTCCATTGATTTTTAATACCAATGTTTTGATTTATGTATAATGGTCCAAAAAATGGCAATCCTTGGATATGATCCCAATGTACATGCGAAAGACAGAAACTAATCATGAGTCCACTTTTTGAAAACATTTCTTTAAACAAAGAATTACCCAATCTTCTTAGTCCTGTTCCCATATCCAGTACAAATCTCTCGTTACCACACACTAATTCCACACAAGACGTGTCTCCTCCATAAGTGTTTTTTTCCCAGAATGGTCGTTCTTTTAAAAAGTTTTCTACGCTTAAAACGCGTGCCGCACTATTTGGCGCATTGGAGTAGAACTTTCTATAATTAGTTATGTTTATCAGGATTTTTTCTTCAACTTCTGATCCGACCAAGCCAGCAGGAACACTGCCTCTTACTCCATGGAATTTTATTTTCATATCTCTCCTCTTTGTTAAGGCTCAAGTACTATCCAGTATGTTACACACACAGCACCACATTGTCAATTGCCGTGCGCATTTTTTGTGCTATTATTGGCATAGATTTATATAGGTGGTAATTGTGAAAAATCCGTTAAACAAAAATGAAACAGTTCGCATATCACCACAAACCTTAAAAGAAATAAAAAAAATCTTTGATGATCTGGTTAAAGCAAAAGAAAAAAGCGGAGAAAAGCTAGTAGATAAAGTTGTTTTACTACGTTCATGTCCGCACTTTAAGTGTGGTGGCAATATTATAAAGCGTACAACTTGGCGCCGAAACTTTAATCCGGCAAATAGTTTGTTCAATTGGCCGAGCGCACGATGGGAGTCGTTAACAGAGATTTTTTGTGACAAATGTAAAACAATTTTTAAAGAATAATACAAAAACAAAAAGGGCGCGTAGCCCTTTTATTAGTAAGTTGAACAATTTATTCAACCTCAAATGCAGTATTAGGAAATGTTTCTTTAATATAATTTACCGTTTCCGTAATACAATTCCGTAATACAATTTAACGTTTTCGTATAATTATACGGCGAATACAAACAAAATACTTTTGCGTTGCTGACAAGAATTACTTTAAACCAACGCGGTTGATGCCACAATGTATTTGCAACATCAATTAACCGATTGGGTATAAACACATGACACCACGCTTCAACAGCTGTTCCTTTGGGATATTCCAAAATTACAATATCTGTTCCTTCTGCTAGCAATCGAAGAATTTCTTTGGAGCTATTTGCTCGACCGATTTTCATCTATACCCCTTTCCTTTGCGAACGACTCTGCAGAGAATGTACCATGCAATTTAATTTTTTGCAATAGCCTGTACTAGACGGGTACATCGGTAACACTTTGGCAGTTTTCTGATAGAACTCCCA
>CAYIWH010000015.1:0-10855 GCA_964367075.1 uncultured Candidatus Saccharibacteria bacterium
TCAAAGAAACTTTTTGATACTTGCCAAGAAGTGATGAAAGATCGCGGACATATTAAGACAAGAAAAGCTGAAAACACTTTTCCATTTCGCGGACTTCTAACTTGTGGAGAATGTAGCTGTATGATTACAGCTGAAACACAGAAAGGACACAACTATTATCGTTGTACCAAAAAGAAAAGTGTTTGCTCACAAAAATATGTCCGCGAAGAACTACTAACGGAACAAATCAAGAGTTTCCTTCAAAAAATTTCTTTGCCGAGCCAAGACGCCGAGAAGGTTTTGCGCGAGTTGGACAAGGACGAGCAGAAAGCAAGGGAGGATAGTCTAGATTTGGTTAGCAGTATGAAAAGTGAGTTAGCTGAAATTGAGATTAGGTTAGACAAATTGCTTTCTGCTTATCTCGACGAAGTAATTTCTGTGGAGGAATACAATTCGCAAAAACAAAAAATGATTAACCAAAGAATAGAATTAAAAGAAAAGATTCACGAAATTGAAAACAAAGGCGTGTCTTGGCTCGAACCGGCTCGTGCCTGGGTTAAATCCTTGAACCAAGCGGATATTCTGCTTTCCTCTGGGGATAAATCGGAAATGACAACATTTCTAAAACAAATCGGCTCGAACCATATTTTGTTTGATAAATCCTTTTCCTTTTCGCCAAAAAAGCCCTTTCAAACCCTATGCGAGCGGCGCATTTCGCGCCGCGAGGCATCATCTGTCCACTTGCGAAATCCTAACTGGCGGAGGCGGGAGGATTCGAACCTCCGAGGGGCTTTTGGCCCCTAACGTCTTAGCAGGACGCTGCATTCAACCGCTCTGCCACGCCTCCGCTCTTCCAACGAGATTTTAAATTACTTATTTCTCTAAAATATCTCTATATTGTTGTTTTAGCAATCTTCTGCCCTCAGTTGTTTTTAAAAATTTTTCTCGTCTTTCAGCATCAGTTTTTAGTAAATATGCCTCATATCCTATCAATTTTATTGGCTTGAAATTTTTCGTAGATGCCACTTTTCCTGCATGATGTTCCACTAATCTTCGTTTTAGATCACTAGACAATCCTTTGTATACATCTCCATTCGGTAGCTTTAAAAAATAAACGTAATATATCATAAAATTTCTATATTAGTCTATATTAGTTAGTGATTCGCCCAGTCATCCGACTGGGCGTCAGGTCGGATGACCTGACGAACCTCCGAGGGGCCAAGTCATTCGACTTGGCAAGCTTTTGGCCCCTAACAACTTAGCAGGTTGCTGAGAGATCATTCGATCCCTCAGTCCGGTCGTATGACCGGACGCATTCAACCACTCTGCCACACCTCCAATTATTTACTTTTGCTTCATATTTCCTTTAGTCTATAACTTTTTCAAGAAAATTCAATCTCAATACATGTTTTGAAAAGCCCACCGCAATTGTGGGCTTTTTTGTCTTGCAACGTGATTTAGCTATTAACATACCAAAGAACTGCTCCAAGAAATATAATATGTCCAATAAAGTCGCCATAGCGAACCAAATAAAAATAGTATTGTTCAACTATGCTCATTTTTGCCTCTTTTAGATCATCTTATTTAATTGTAGAAACATTTATAAAAATATACAAATAGTTTAGCCGTGGGCTACGACGAGGCCGATAATTTTTATGACCCCAGCGGCTGAAAGTGCGCGAGATGCATGAAATAATGTTGCTCCGGTGGTAGAAACATCATCTATTAGAATGATTGTGCGTGATGTTGTAGAAGTCCGACTTCCATAGTTACTATTGAGGTCGGACTTCGAATTGATGTCAACCATAAAGGCATTTTCTAAGTTTTGCATGCGTTCTTGCCTGTTTGGCGTTTTTGCTTGAGCCTTTGTATTAATAATCTTTTTTAAAATATCCAACCTCATTTCAATACTTGTTTCTTTCGCAAATGAGCGCGCGATAAGTTCTGCTTGATTGAACCCTCGTTCGCTTTGTTTTGTATGGTGCAGAGGAATTGGCACTACAACATAGTTATTCGGATCAATTTTTTTTGAATATTCTATAAATTTTTTTGTCAAAAGCGATCCAAGAGGATGCGCGAGCTCCGTCCTCTTTTTATATTTTAACTGCGATATGGCTGTTTTGAGGATATTATCGTATTTGCCCGCCCAATAGACTTTTTTAAGAGCTGTTGGCGTTTGTTTTCTACAGGAGCCTGCACAAAAAGATCCCGTCATATTGCGCGCTCCGCATACAAGACAATTTGCCCATTTTTGATATGAATTGTCGCGACACGCCTTGCAAAGTGCGTCGCGTTCTTTGCCGCATCCCGCGCAGTATCTAGGAATGATAAAATCAAGAATATACTGATATGTCTGAATGAATGTCCGATATATATTTTGCATGTGTGTTCAATACTAGACCGCTTTTTATTTTATATCAACTTTTGTGTTATAATAAAAAACAATGAGCTTGATTTCTATACCTCAACGTTTCCAGAACATTTTTTCGCTCTTTGGAACAAAAGAAAAGAATATTTTAGGCGTTGATATTGGGTCTACGTCAATAAAAATTGTCCAGCTTCGCAAAGAAAAAGAGCGGGCTGTGCTTGAGACTTATGGAGAATTATCTTTGGCTAATTACGCGAAAACAGAGGCTGGCAGATCAGTAATTTTGGTCAATGATAAGCTTAAAGAAGCTCTCAATGATGTTATTACCGAATCTCAAGCAAAAGCGTCTCGCGCTATTGTATCTATACCGTTGAAGAACAGTTTTATTACTACCATGACAATGCCAGAACTGCGTCCCAATGAATTAAAAGACGCTATTACATACGAAGCGCGAAAGTATATTCCTATTCCATTATCAGAAGCCACTACTGATTGGTGGGTACTTCCTCCTCAAAGCACAGAATCTGCCGTTACATCGCTCGGCTCTCCCAAAAGATCCAATATAAACGTTTTGTTAGTCGCGGTTCCAAATGATGTAATAGAAAAATATAAAAATATTTTTAGCAAAATCGGAATTACAATTGACGCGTTTGAAATTGAATCATTTGCGCTGATCCGTTCGGCGCATCAAGAAAGCGGCACAGCTTTATTAATGGACATGGGAGCTTCTTCCACAAAGATTGTTCTTGTTGACGCTGGAGTAGTGCGCATGGCGCATAGTATTAATCAAGGAGGATGGGGACTTTCGCAGGCTCTACAGCAATCTCTTGGTTTAGATTTTGAGCGAGCGGAAGCGCTTAAACGCGAATTTGGTATTATTCGCAGACCAGAAACTCAAGGAGCCGTTTCTGTTTTAGAACCATTGATTGATTCGCTTGCTACTGAAGCAGAACGTTTTTTATTGGATTGGAAGAGAAAAGGAGGACGAGGCATTTCCAAGGTTTTTTTGGCTGGCGGAGGAGCCCTTTTGCGCGGTATAGATAATGTTATGATTAAAAAATTTGGAGTTGAGACCGAAATAATCAATCCGTTCTCAAAGATAATTTATCCAGCATTTTTAGAGCCTAGACTTAAAGAGATAGGACCGGCTTTTGCAAACGCAGTTGGGCTTGCTCTTCGCGGATTTTAAATATTGTAGTTGTGGACAAACTTATTCACTTGTAAGCGTTTTTTTAAATAACTTGTATGTTACAATATATCTAATGGCAGAAGCATCATTGATACCAAAAAGAGCTGTGGCATCTGACCAAGATATGGCTGGTTTTGGCATATTTTTTAGGATTGCCATCGTTTTTTTTATTGTTGTTGTGGCGATTGTAGGCTTGTTATTTCTTTATAAAATAATACTACAGGGCAATCTTAAAAAGGGTGAAGCCGCTCTAAAAGTTTTGGAATCACAATTTCCGCTTGAAACTATAGAACAACACGAAGAAGTTGCCAATGCTATTTCTGCCTCCAAAAAACTTCTTGATGGACACCTAAAACAATCAAATATTTTTACTTTTTTAGAAGACAATACACTGCAATCAATCGCATATGGCTCTTTTTTATTTTCGGAGAAAGATCACAAGGTGACCGTGTCCGGAGAAGCTCCTAGCTATCAAGCAGTCGCCCAACAAGCAAATGTTTTAGAACAGCTTGATAATGTATCTAGCGCGACATTTTCAAATTTATCTCTAGGTTCAAAAGGCACTGTTGTATTTAGTCTCACTATTTTATTTAAAGATTCGTTTCGGTAATTTTATGAAATCAATTTCTACAATTTTAATGTTTGTCGCTGGCCTAATACTTCTCGGATGGATTGCTCGTCCGCTGTGGGACGATATACAGTCGTTGCGCGGGCAGACTGCAAATATCAATGGCATACTTTCTACATTAAATGAAAAAAAACAATATCAACAAAACTTGATTGAAAAATATAATTCTATTACCGACGAACAGCTCGACAAACTTCTTAATCAGCATCTTCCAAAAAAACCAGACACAGGGACAATGTTGATTGCTCTTGAGCGCATAACAACCGCAAGCGACTCCAGACTTAATAATATTGATTTCAAAAAAATAGAACAATCTCGTTCTATTTCGTTAGTTGCTCCACAGCCCAAAGCGACATCGCAAACAAACGAATCCAAGAATTATCAAGAACTATCATTTTCTTTCAATGTAACCTCCAGCTATGAAAATTTTAAAGCTCTTTTGCGCGCGCTTGAAAAAAACATTAGATTGATTGATATACAAACGATAAGCTTTGGTTCCGGATCAAAAAATACCTATGTTTTTACGTTATCGGCTACAACATATTTTAGACAATGAAAAACACATTTTGGTTTATTATAGTAATATTATTGGTTGCTTCTATTGGAGGGGCATATTGGTATAGAGTTAAAATAGAACAGCCATTTCAGTTGCCAGAGGTGCCTATTGGGGCCGCGTCAGAACTTATAGAACGTCTTGGTAAAATAAAAATTGATCTTTCGTTGTTTGAAGACAAGCGTTTTATGGATTTGGATCCTTTCCCGATTCCGTCGCTTGAAGGCGTACAAAAAGGGAAAATAAATCCATTTTCGCTTTCAACGATTCAATAACGATTTTATTAGAGCTATTTTTGTAATTTTTGATGCCAAAAAAACTTCTTGATATTTTATCTGCTTCCGGTGATATTACAGCCAATGATATCGCTGAAATTCGCAAGGAAGCGGCTCAAAAAAAAATTTCAATAGAAAAAACGCTTATTGAGCGTGGCATTGAAGAACAAGTAATTGTTCGCGCCAAAAGCGAAGCTCTTGGTATTCCATATTATGCTTTGAATGGCAAGAAAATAAATTTTGATGTTTTAAAATTGATTCCAGAAGAAAGCGCCAGGCACTATCAATTTGTGCCATTAGGCATCGAAGAAAATGTATTGCTTATTGGGATGATAAACCCGGAGAGCACTGATGCGAAAGAGGCGCTCAATTTTATCGCATCTCGCATTAATCAGCCATTTAGAATTTATGTGATATCTCAACATGATTTGATGGTCGTTTTGAACGAATATAAAGGAATTTCCGGAGAAGCAAGTAAAGTATTGGGAGAGCTTGAGATGGCGTTAACGCCAGAGCTTGGCGCGCGCCAGCAAAAAGCATCTGATGAAGAAGCTGTTTTTGTGGAAGACGCCCCGATAACAAAGATGGTAGCGGTAATTTTGCGACACGCGACAGAAGGTCGGGCATCTGATATACACATTGAACCGGCGCAAAACCAATTGCGTGTTCGATTTCGTGTTGATGGGGTTTTGTACACAAGCCTTCTTTTGCCGATGAATGTGCACGAAGCGATTATTTCAAGAGTAAAAATATTAACTAACATGTTGTTGGATGAAAAACGAAAACCACAAGATGGGCGATTTTCGGCAAAAATCGAAAATCGCGAAATTGATTTTCGTGTTTCTACATTTCCAACTTATTTTGGAGAAAAGGTAGCAATTCGTATTTTAGACCCTCTTACAGGCATAAATTCCCTTGATAGTTTGGGACTCTCTGGCAAGAATATGTCATCTATACAAGATGGATTGAGGCGTCCATATGGCTTGATTTTGGTTACCGGGCCCACAGGTTCTGGAAAATCAACAACTCTTTACGCAATGCTTTCAGTATTGAACCAGGAGCGCTCAAATGTTGTTAGTCTAGAAGATCCGGTTGAATATTCTGTTGAGGGAGTAAATCAGTCGCAGGTACGGCCAGAAATAGGATATGATTTCGCGGAGGGGCTTCGAAATATTTTGCGACAAGATCCAGACATTATAATGGTTGGAGAAATTCGCGACAAAGAAACAGCTCAATTAGCAATTCATGCGGCGCTCACAGGGCATTTAGTGCTTTCCTCGCTTCATACAAACAATGCGATTGGCGTAATTCCTCGTCTTATTGATATGGGGGTAGATCCATTTTTAATTGCCCCTACTTTGGTGTTGGCAATAGGACAACGGCTTGTCAGAACTTTGTGCGAAGAATCGCGAGAAGAAGTGCCGGTTGACGGTCCATTAAAAGATAAGATGTTAGAAGAGATTGCAAGTATGCCAGAGGAAATAAGAAAAAATATTCAATTGCCGAAAGTTATTTATAGAGCAAAATCATCTGGCGCATGTCCAAAGGGAACTCGCGGTCGAGTAGCGATATTTGAATCATTGCAAATGACGCAAGAACTTGAAAAAATGATTTTAGGTGGAATATCGGAATCACGGGTGGGAGAGGAGGCAACGCGCCAAAGTATGTTAACAATGCATCAAGACGGCATTTTGAAAGTATTAGATGGTAAAATTGGACTAGAGGAGCTTTTGGAAGTAATATAATAAGTGTATGGAAAAAAAAGGGTTTACCATAATTGAACTTTTAGTAGTAATAGCGATAATAGCTATTTTAGTTTCAATTTCACTGGTTTTATTTGGCGGCCCTCGCGCGAAAAGCCGTGATGCGCGAAGAGAAGCAGATATGACACAGATACGCAACGCTCTCGGTCTTTATGCAAGTAACAATGGCACATATCCAATTTGCGACACCACGACTACAATAAACGGCACTACAGATTGTTTGTCTGACAAGTTGATAAATGCAAAAGCAATAAGTGCGGTGCCCACAGATCCAATGCAATCAGGCTCTTGCGGAGCAGGTTGGCCACCAGATACATTGCCTTTATCCAATCATGTGTATTGTTATCGTACCACGCCAGATGGCACGGCGTATGCAATATATTACAATCGCGAAACAAGCGACAATAAGCCCGTTGGATGGAATTTTATTACTCCTTAAAATATTTTATATGAACAACGCAACAAAAGTTCTTATTGTAGATGATGATGAGTTTTTGCTTGACATGTATGTAGTCAAATTTAAATCAGCTGGCTTTGAGGTCGAGATTGCTCAAGACGGAGAAGAAGCGATTGCAAAGGCGCAAAAATTTAACCCAGACGCCATTTTACTTGATATTGTTATGCCAAAGATTGATGGATTTGGAGTGTTGCGTACTCTTAAGAAAGATAAGATCGCGCCAAATTCAACAATTTTTATTCTTTCAAATCTTGGCCAAAAAGAAGACACCGATCGTGGCATAGGGCTCGGCGCAGTTGATTATATTGTAAAGGCGCACTTTACTCCTTCAGAGGTTGTCGCAAGAGTCCAAAATGTATTAAATGATAAAAATAAATAAGATGGAATATTTAAAGCTTCTTGAAGAAATAATCACTGATACCGCAAAAGAAAGCGCGTCTGATTTGCATATTACTGTTGGGCGTCATCCAGTACTGCGAGTGTCCGGGCAACTTATACCTCTTACCAAATACCCGATATTAAACGCAGAGAGCGTAGAGGGCCTTGCGGTTGCGATTTTAGGCAAAGAATCATTTGCTATCTTTCAAAAACAGCGCGACTATGACTGTTCATATGCTTTCAAAGATAAAATTAGATTTCGTGTTAATGCGTATTTTCAGAAAGGTTTTGCAGGTGTCGCGCTTCGAGCTATTCCAGTGAAGATTCCTACGCTTGAAGAACTTAATCTTCCGCCAACTCTTATTGATTTTACTCATCGTGAGCAGGGGTTTTTCTTGATTGTTGGTCCCACCGGACATGGCAAATCAACCACGCTTGCTTCTTTGGTCGACGTAATAAATCATTCAAAGACACAGCACATCATTACTGTTGAAGACCCCATTGAATATATTTTTACTCCTGATAGATCATTGATTGATCAACGAGAAGTCGGGACAGATACAGATAGTTTTCCAGCGGCGCTTCGCGCCATGTTTAGAGAAGACGTTGATATGGTAATGATTGGTGAAATGCGCGACCCAGAAACTATTGGTACAGCAGTTACCGCGGCAGAAACTGGGCATCTTGTTTTTTCTTCTCTTCACACAAACAACGCGGCGCAAACGGTTGATCGTATTATTGATACATTTCCAGCACAACAGCAAAATCAAATCCGTTCGCAACTCGCCAATACTCTTTTGGGGATTTTTTCCCAACGCTTAATTCCAAGAACATCCGGTGGACTAATTCCAGCGTACGAACTTTTAATTTCCACTCCAGCTGTGCGCAACCTTATTCGTGAAAATAAAGTTCATGAGCTTGATTTGGTGATTGAGACAAGCGGAGAGGTAGGAATGATAAGCTTCAATCGCTCGTTGGTAGATTTGATACGCCGTGGAGAGATCACAATGGAAAACGCTCTTGCGTTTTCGCTCAATCCAAAGGAGCTTCAGACATTAGCGGGTAGGTAAGCATAAGTAATTATTTGAATTATGAAATTCATCGAAGATATGTCGAGAAAGAATTTTATAATTCAAAATTAAATTAGCAAAATGGCGCAATTTAAATACAAAGCAAAAGCAAGCGACGGCGCTCTCCAAGAAGGTGTTATTGATGCAGGCACTTTGGATTTGGCGGTGGCATCACTTCAAAGAAGAAATTTACTGATTCTTTCTATTGAACCAGCTGAAGAAAAAAAAGGATTTGTCAATGAATTAAACGTTTTTTTGGGTTATTTTAGCGGCATAAAACAGCAAGATATTGTCATTTTGTCGCGCCAGCTTTCAACTCTTTTTGAAGCCAAGGTACCTATTGTGGAATCTTTCAAAGTGATTATTACCGAGACACAAAGCGCCGCGTTGCGCAAACATTTGACCGAGATACTGGATGATATACAGGGAGGACTATCTCTTTCTGGAGCGATGGTAAAGCACCCAGAAGCATTTTCAAAATTTTATGTGGCAATGATAAAGTCGGGCGAGGAATCAGGAAAGCTGGAAGAAATATTTATTTTTCTCGCTGAATATTTGGAACGAACTTTTGAGCTTGCTAGGAAAGCAAGAAATGCCCTTATTTATCCGGCATTTGTGTTGGGAGCATTTGTTGTTGTAATGATTTTGATGCTTATTTTTGTTATTCCAAATATATCAACTATTTTGACCGAATCGGGCCAAGAACTCCCATTTTATACAAAAATTGTTATTGGAATGAGCAATATATTGCGTCAGTTTGGTATTTTTATCATGTTTGCTGTTGTTGTGGCAGGAGGTGTTCTTTATCAATATGCTAGAAAAGCAGGTGGCGCTTTGTATTTTTCCAGAGTTCAAATTTCTATGCCAATTTTAGGCAACTTATATAGAAAATTGTATTTGGCGCGTATTGCGGACAATTTGCATACGCTTCTCTCGGGCGGTATTACTGTTGTGCGCGCGCTTACAATCACATCCGAGGTCGTTGGAAACGAAGTATATAGCAAGATTTTGCTTGATGCCACAGAGAGCGTCAAAGGTGGCAGTATGATTTCAGAGGCTTTCGGCAAATATCGTGATATCCCCCCTCTTTTTTCACAAATGATTAGAATAGGCGAGGAGACTGGAAAACTGGATTTTATATTAAAGAGCGTCGCCGGTTTTTATAGGCGAGATGTGGACAATCTCGTAGACAACCTTGTGAGTCTCATTGAACCAATAATGATATTGGTACTTGGTTTAGGTGTAGGTCTTTTGGTAGCCTCCGTACTTATTCCTATTTATAATCTAGCCGGAGCGTTTTAGAATCTTGAATTACGTTGCTTTATTGGTGTTTTATAGTTATCCACAACCATCTTTTGAGTTTAGGCACAATTTGCTATAATTTATCCATAACCTAAATAAGGTCGATATATCTTCATTATTTAAAACTTATTATATATTATTAATTTAACTTTATTTTTATGATAAAAAGAATGAAAAAAGGTTTTACACTCATTGAGCTTTTGGTGGTTATTGCCATTATCGGTATTTTAGCTTCGGTTGTTTTGGCTTCTCTCAACTCCGCTCGCGCCAAAAGCCGCGACGCCCGCCGTATAGCTGACGTCAAACAGATTCAATTGGCGCTTGAATTATACTATGATGCAAATGCCCAGCACTATCCAGCTACGTTGGCTCAGTTAACTAGTGGTTGTAGTGGGGGCACAGCATGTATTCCCGTGGTTCCAACGCCTCCGCAAACCGCACTTCAAGCGGCATATGCATATTCGCCATCACCGGGTACTCCTTGTACAGGCGGTGCGGCCGGTACATGTATTGCCTATCATTTGGGAGCAGTTATGGAAGAAGGTACAAATACCGCTCTTTCCGGTGATATTGATACTCTTGACACTGGGAATACACCGCTCAGTGGTTTAAGCGTGACTTGTGATGCAGTAGCCGGCACAGCAGCTCCTGCTGGCACAGAAAGATGTTATGATCTAACAAATTAAATAGTAGATTCACAATAAATTCTGATTCTATCGGACAATCACCCACGTCGCTCCTGTCTGCCGACAGGCAGGCGCAAGCGACGTGGGTGATTTATATCCCCTCATCTCATGATGGAAGTCCGCCATAAAAAATTTTTATTTAATTAGGACTTAAAAAAAAAAAACAATTAATATGCTAAAGAGCCATGTCATTTAAATATTAAAAAA
>CAYIWH010000015.1:10865-20404 GCA_964367075.1 uncultured Candidatus Saccharibacteria bacterium
GTGGCCCTCGCGTGGTGTTTTATTTTTCCCCCCCCATCTCTTTTTTTACGTCCTAATTAATTTTTTTTTTTTCTTGGCGCACTTCCATCAATCCATCAATTAATGTGCTCTAGCGCGATGTCATTTAAATATTCAATATCACCGTCTTTAAGCCACTGAACAATACTTTTTTGGTAGTGCTCCGGACCTCTAAATAATTCATCGAGAAATTGTTTATCTAAAATCTCCGGTACATTAGTTTTGCCGATGTAATCAAGGTAACTTGACCATCGATAGGATTTCAAAAAATCTTCAATTTGTTTTAAATTTTTCACATTTTTCTCTCTCATTTTTTGTACACTAATGCCAACAGGGTTTAGATGAATATAGTGAGGTAGATACATAAAATGTTTATCATCTTTTATCAGGGCGCATTTATATTTTCCTTGAAATAATGGGCCAACTCGCTTGTATTTTAGATTAAAGTAATTGGTATAACCTGTCCCCAATTTACGCAGGAATTCCGTCGTTCCGTTTTCAGTTATCTGTTTTAGCAAGATATGGAAATGATTTGGCATAAGGCAAAAAGCCAAAATTTCCACCATTTTTTCCCGTTCATCAATTGATGGAAGTCGGACTTCCATCATGCGATTAACATTGATTACTAGGCGATAATCATTGAATATAAACAAATTATACATAAAACGTTTTCTATCATGGTCATCAAGAAATACATCGCGTTTTTCAACACCACGGTTATATATATGGTAAATTTCACCAATTGCTGGCTTAATTCTTTTGCTCATACTTTAATAGTATATGATGGAAGTCCGACTTCAATCAATAGGTTGTGGATGTGATGTACAATTGACATATGACTAATTTGATAAATTTGATGGAAGTCGGACTTCAATCAGCGGTGTTTATTTTTGGCACTATTGTTGGGAGTTTTTTAAATGTTGTGCTTTTGAGGAAAAATACCGGAGAAACCATAATAAATGGCCGATCACGGTGTTTTTCTTGCAATAAAATTATTGTTTGGTACGACAATATTCCGATTTTGAGCTATTTTGTGCTTGGAGGCAGATGTAGATGGTGTAATTCGAAAATTTCATGGCAATATCCGATTGTTGAGTTCTTGGTTGGACTTCTTGCTATATTGATTTATACAAAAAATATCAAACACCAGGTGTTTGATATTTTGTTTGATTTTGGGGCATTTTCGGCACTTTTCGCTGTTGCCGCGTATGATGCTCGTACCAAGATTATTGATAGACATCTATTATATATTTTCGTAGGATTTTCTTGTGTCGTGATAGCAATGCGCTGGTTTTGGAGCCCATTTTCATCAGGAGTTATTTTTTATGATATTGTATCTGCCGGTGCTATTTGGTTTTTTTTCTGGGCAATGTGTTATTTTTCAAATGAAACGTGGATGGGGAGAGGTGACAGTGCTGTAGCATGGTGGTGTGCGATATTTCTTGGATATCCGCTTTCTGTTGCCGCGCTTTTATTTAGTTTTTGGATAGGTGGTATTTTTGGCGCGTTTCTTTTAACTTTGAATCAAGTTAAAATATTTAACAAAAAACGCCAAGAAGACAATATTATGAAAATGCAAATTCCATTTGCGCCATTTTTGGCTCTTGGCACATTTTTCTCATGGTATTTCGCTGATATTTTAATGTTAGTCTATGAGACGTTTTTATGGTAACATGATAAGTAATGAAAAAAGGATTTACACTTGTGGAATTGATAGTTGTAGTTGGAATCATCGCGCTTATTGCGTCCTTGACATTAATAAGTTTTCCATCATTTAGAGGTAGATTGTCAGTAGATAGAGAAGTGGGCAAAATTGCTTTGGCGTTGCGCAAAGCCCAACAGTATTCAGGTGCTGTGAAAAGATTTAATGGAGAAACATTTACCGATGGAAGTTTTCCAGCGGCATGCGGTAAGCTTTATTTTGCACAATATCCAGCTTATGGACTATCAATATCTATGGATAGTCCAAATGAATATAATATTTATGCTGATCCGGATTGTGATAAACACTCAATTTCATATTCCGGTGATTTGGTTGAGGCAATAACACTGGATCCCGGGATTAACATTCAAGATATTTGTTTAGATATTGACTCTGCGATACCAACATGTGGTATTACCAAATTAGATGTTTGGTTTGTGCGGCCAAATCCAACACTTATATTACGAATAAATGAGGAGGAGGCGAATGAGTTACTACAAAGCGCGAAAATTATAATACACAGCGAAAGTGGTTCCCAAAAAAGCGTTATTATTCGCAAAACAGGACAAATTTCCGTACAAAATGAACCATAATTTTTATGTATACTAATAAAAAAAATAATAATTTTGGTTTTACTCTTCTAGAAACAATTGTCGCTGTCGCAATACTGGTAACCGCGATTATTGGGCCGTTTTCGCTTGCGTCTCAATCTATCAACGCGCAGGGTAGAGCAAAAAACAATCTTATTGCTGCAAACTTGGCTCAGGAGGGATTGGAGCTTTTTCGCAATTATCGAGCAAATAATATTTTAAAAATGTTAAATGACGCAAATAATACCGGTAATGCGCCAGATTATTCTCTTTGGTTGGTTGGCGCAGATGCGTGTCGGGCCGCTAGTGGTTGTGGCATTGATGCGTTTACCTATATTCAGTTTCCTCCTAATTCATCTATCGTTGATCTTAATGGTTGTGCATCACTAGAAAGTTGTACACTATATTTAAATGACAATGGCGTTTATCGCCATAATCCTAGCGGCATTGGCGGTATACCAACGAAATTTCATAGAACAATCACAATTCAAGAGATAACAATAAACACAGAAATCAAAGTTACCGCAACAGTTTGGTGGAGCGATTCTCTTGGTACCGATTCGTTTTCCGTATCCACGCACTTAATGAATTGGTAATCTATGAAAAAGGAAAACAATACATTTAATATGGGAGGAGGATTCACAATGCTGGAAATGATTGTTGCTTTAGGGGTGTTTGCAACCGTAGCAGTGCTTTCCATAAGCTCTCTTTTATCTTTGACTGGCGCGCAGAAAAAAGCATTAACACTTCAAAGCGTTCAAGATAATTTACGTTTTTCTATAGAAGCAATAGCGCGCGATTTGCGCCAAGGCGATTTTTTCTATTGTAGTGAAAATTTGGAGGATTTTCCTGATGCGCCAGCATATGGTGAATTGCCGCCAACGCAAGATTGTGCAGGCGGACAAATAATCACTTTTTTAAATCGCGAAAATAATGTTACCACATACAGAATTGGTACAACAGATTCATCTTCTTCATGTGGAGAAGGTCATTTATGTATTGAAAAGGCAGTGCGCAATACTGGTACGCTTACTGATAAATATAGCGCAGTTCCTAATTTTTCTGCCATTACCTCACAAGATATTGAAATCAATCAATTTGATTTATATGTAACAGGGTCTGCAAAGGGGGATTCCAGTACTCCCGATTTAATTGAACCGCGCATTACTATTGTTGTAGATGGCATTGTAAAAATAGGCAAAGAAGAAAGCGAGTTTCATTTACAAACAAGCGTATCATCGCATAGAAACTTATCTAGAGATTAGCATATATGAATAAAAAAGGAGTAACATTATTACTTGCGGTATTAGTATCTTCAATTGCGCTCTCCGTTGGAATTGGTATTTTCTCGCTTCTTTTTAGTGAAATTGAAATTTCCGGATCAGCAAAAGATTCTGTAATCGCGTTTTATGCCGCCGACTCCGGATTAGAATGTGCTCTTTATTGGGAATTGCTAGAAAATAAAGACACTTCTATATCAAGCCCTTTTTCAATGACTGGTGAGTCCCCTATTCCTATTACCTGCAACGATGCTTCTCCGTATTTTCCAGGCTTTGGTACTTGTGGTGCCGAATCAAGCTCTTATTGTGTAGGAGAATTTTATCCTCAATATACAGGCGACACAGTGAATAGTTGCGCGCATGTTATGGTAGAAAAACAAATGGATTCTGAAACAGGCATTATTCAAACACGTCTTATTGCTGATGGGGAAAACAGAAGCCAATGTAATACTACACCGTCTTCTTTGCGAATCGTACAACGGTCCGGAGGCTATGTATTTTAAATTGTATTTATATGTTTTATGCAACTTGCTAAAATTAAAACAAAAAATCGAATAGCCAAATTAAAAAGCGCGATAAATAAATATCGCTATCTTTATCATGTTTTAAATAAATCAGAGATTTCCGAGGAGGCTCTGGATTCATTAAAACACGAGCTTTTGAAATTGGAAGAACAGTTTCCAGAATTTCGAACACAAGATTCTCCGACACAGAGGGTTAGTGGCAAGGTGCTCAAAAAATTTAAAAAGATTCGACATGAGCGCCCAATGATTTCTTTAGAAGATGTTTTTTCGGAAGAAGAATTTGAAGAATGGATAGTAAGAATTCAAAAACTTGCTACTGGACAAAAATTTGAGTGGTTTGATGAATTAAAGTTTGATGGATTAGCGCTGAGTCTTGTATATAAAGATGGCGCTTTAGAGCGCGCTGCTACGCGCGGAGATGGGGTAATTGGCGAAGATGTTACCAATAATGTTCGAACTATGGAATCAATCCCGCTTAATCTTGCATTGCGCGGAGCAGTGCCGTCAGAAAATTTACAAGAAATAAAAAAACTTCTTTCCACTGGAATTATAGAAGTGCGCGGGGAGGCAATTTTGACAAAAAAAAATTTTGAAATGGTTAATCGGGAACAAAAAAGACAAGGATTGCCTATGTATGCAAATCCACGAAATCTTGCAGCTGGATCAATACGCCAACTCGATCCAAAAATTATCGCTTCTAGAAAATTAGATTTTTTCGCATACGATTTATTGGGAGTCAATTCTTTTAAGCGTCACAGTGACAAGCACAATGTGCTTTCTGTGCTTGGATTTAAAACTGGCGGAACTTTTGAACAAATTTGTAAGACCACAAAAGAAGTTTTTGAACACCAGAAACAAATTGGATCTTTGCGAGAAAAACTAGATTATAGCATAGATGGGATTGTTGTAAGCGTAAACTCTATTTCATTATTTCAAAAACTAGGTGTTGTTGGAAAGGCTCCACGAGGCGCCATTGCCTTTAAATTTGCTCCATTAGAATCAACTACAATTGTAGAAGATATTATTGTGCAAGTAGGACGCACAGGGGTTTTAACTCCTGTAGCTGTGTTGCGCCCTACGGTGATTGGTGGCGTTGTGGTAAGCAGAGCCACGCTACATAATGAAGATGAGATTATTCGTTTAGGCGTCAAAATTGGCGATAGCGTAATTGTGGGGCGCGCTGGAGATGTAATACCTAATATTCGTCGAGTACTTAAAGAATTGAGAACAGGAAAAGAGAAAAATTTTTCAATACCAGCTCATTGTCCAGTATGCGATACAAAAGTTATAAAAGAAAAAGGCGGAGTACTTATATATTGCCCAAATAAAAAATGTAAAGCGCGTTCTCGCAAATGGCTTTCTCATTTTGTTTCTAAAAAAGCATTTAATATTGATGGTCTTGGCCCCAAAATATTGGACGCGTTTTTAGACAAAGGGTTGATTCAGGATGCTTCGGACATTTTTACTCTTCGCGAAGGAGATATTGCATCACTTGAAAGGTTTGGCAAAAAATCCGCCTCTAATATAATACAATCAATTCAAAATTCTAAACGAATTAATATTTATAATTTTTTATATGCTCTTGGTATTTTACATGTTGGCGAAGAAACAGCACAGCTTCTCGCGCGTAAAATTTATGAAAATATTGAGGACAAAACTTTTCCGATACACGCTCTTATTAAATTTTTACAATCGTTTTCGTTAGAAGAATTACAATCTATGCCTGATATTGGGCCGAAAGTCGCGCAAAGTATTTATGAATGGTTTTATGATCCGCGTAATGTCAAGTTTATGAAAAAGCTGGAAAATGCTGGAATTCTACTTCAGACTCCGCGCGCAATTGTCGCAGGCAATAAATTAAAAGGAATGTCATTTGTTTTTACCGGAGAAATGGAGAAAATGAGCCGAGATGAAGCGAAAGAGTTGGTACGCGTGCAAGGCGCGGACGCATCAGAGTCGGTAAGCAAAAAAACAAGCTTTGTCGTTGTCGGCGAAAATCCCGGCTCAAAGTACGAAAAAGCCAAAAAACTCGGAGTAAAAATTATTGATAAGCAATCTTTTCTTAAATTGTTTTCCTAACTCACTTGGGAGTCCGACTCCCAAGTGAGATCTCCAAGTTCTTTTGCTAATTGTTTTCTATTTAAAATATCTTGCAAAGAGTTTTCCGCAAAACTTTTATATTCTTTTCTGTTTCTAAATTGATTCAATATAATTTCTTTTTTACACAAACTATCTTTTGTACAACTAGTTTTTGTATATTCATTCCAACTAGATTTAGAAGCAATATTTTTAATTTTATGAACTCTATTATTTAAGTTTACATAAGCGCTCGCGTGTAGTAAATATTTATTAGAATCTATATGTGCGGCTTTGAATTTACCCTGGAATAAAACACCACTTCTTTTATATTTAATATTAAAATAATTTGTATAACCACATCCTAATCTTTTCATGAATTCACTCACACCATGTTCTTGAGTTTGTTCTAAAACGAAATGGAAATGGTTTGGATTTAAACAGTAACAGACAATATTAACCAACTTGGAAGTCCGACTCCCAAGTTGTGGGTTTCAAAATGAGTTTTCGAAAATACTTCCTATAGGTTTTACAGTATTAAATTCTATCATACTTTGTATAAAGCGATGAAAATCGTAATTATCTAAAAATATGGTTCGTTTTTCAACACCACGGTTGTAGATATGATAAAATTCGCCATTCGCAAATTTAATTTTTCTCATGCGTGGAGCATAACACTTGGGAGTCGGACTGCCAAGCGCATCTTGAAACAAGCACTAGTTTGAAGCTATAATACAATTATGATTTCAAAAAATGATATCGCACATCTCAAGGATTTAGCGCGAGTGGAATTTGGCGAACATGAGACCGATGCATTGGCACGAGATATGGACGCTATTTTGGATTATATGTCGGCTCTCAAAGAGGCAAATATAGACAATGTACAAGAAATGACACATGCGTTTGATATACAAAATATTGTTCGAGTGGATCAATCTGTTGATGGCATTAAAGAAGAATATACGAAAAAAGCGCGTTCAATTATTGACGCGTTTCCAGAAAAAGAAAAAACTTATCTTAAGGTTAAGGCAATTTTTTGATGAATATTCTTGATTTTAATACTAAGCTTAAAAATCATGAAATTTCAGCGCGAGAAGCGGTGATTTCTTATCTTGATGTCATAAAAAACAAAAACCAAAAACTTAATGCTTACCTAGAAACATTTTCTGCCAAAGATGGAAAATATGATGTATTATTAGAAGCGCAAAAGCTTGATGAGCGCGTTAAAGAAGGCGAAACGCCAGGGGTTTTATGGGGCGTTCCATTTGCTGTCAAAGACAACATTCTTATCTGTGGCAAACACGCAAGTGCCGCGTCTCATATTTTAAAGAATTATGTTGCGTCATACGACGCAACAGCTATTATGCAACTTAAAAAAGCCGGCGCAATATTTTTAGGACGCACCAATATGGACGAATTTGCTATGGGCTCCTCAACAGAAAACTCCTCATATGGCCCAGCTCACAATCCATTTCATTTTGATTATGTCCCAGGCGGGTCATCTGGCGGATCTGCTGTCGCTGTCGCATCTGATATGGCGATGGCGGCTCTCGGATCTGATACTGGAGGATCAATTCGCCAGCCAGCATCATTTTGCGGAGTTGTAGGGCTAAAACCTACATACGGCGCTGTGTCTAGATCAGGACTTATTGCAATGGCATCATCTTTAGATCAAATCGGCCCAATTACGCAAACGGTAGATGATGCAGAAATTGTTTTTAACGCGATTCGCGGAAAAGATGAGTTTGATTCAACGTCGGTGGACAGCAAAATTTTTTCTAAAGAAACCGTGTCGCAGACAAATACTGTAAAAATTATTGGTGTGCCAAAAGAATATTTTACAGAAGGGCTTGATCCAAGAATTAAAGGTATTATTGAAACAATAATTGAAAGGCTTTCAAAAAAATACGAAATTCGTGAAATAGAATTGCCACATACAAAATATGCTATAGCGTGCTATTACATTATTGTAATGGCAGAAGTGTCTTCAAATATGGCACGCTTTGACGGCATTCGATATGGGACGCGCGAAAAAGGAGAAAGTATTATAGAGGTTTATAAAAAAAGCCGAGGCAAGGGTATTGGTAAAGAAGTGTTGCGTAGAATTTTATTGGGCACGTATGTTCTTTCACATGGATACTATGATGCATATTACGCGCGGGCACAAAAAATACGGACACTTATAAAAAATGATTTTATGAAAGCGTTTAACAGCGTTGATATTATTATCGGTCCTACAAGCCCAACCACTCCGTTTAAGATTGGAGAGAAATTCAACGATCCTTTGGCGATGTATTTGTCGGATATTTATACTATTCCGGTAAATCTTGCGGGATTGCCGGCACTTTCAATTCCAGTCGGAAATGTACCCGAAGACGGTGTTGATTTTTCAGTTGGATTGCAACTTATCGCTCCGCATTTTGCCGAAAACAGATTATTTGAAGTTGGCAGAATTGTTGAGAAATTAAATTTATAATTTTTAAATTGCAAAACTCATCTCGGCGCATACTTTTTGAAACGCACATAATTTTTTGCTAAAAATTTGTTATGCTCGCGCCAGTCGTGCTCCGCAATGTTTCAAAAAGCACGCGCCTTCGCTAAGTTTCACAATTTGTAGTATAATAAAATTATGGATTTCGTTAATTCGCTCATTCAGTACGATTATTCAACGATACTTTTTTGGTGGAAGATTATCGCAAGCACTGTATCTGTTCTTTTTGTCGTTGGCATTGCATATGCCGTATGGCGCACACAGGAGGTATTTGCTGTACTTAGAGGATCTCACAAAATACCAGTAGTTGTGACTGGAGCAGAGCCAAGTCAAAAAAATATTATGATGTGGAAACAAATGCTTTCTCGCGCATCGTCCGACGATGAAAACGAACGCAAGCTCGCAATTATTTCCGCGGATTCTTTGATTGATAAAATCTTGGAGCTTGCAGGATATCATGGTGAAAATCTTGGTGAGCGACTCAAAAAAATAGAGCCATCGGATCTCGATTCATTAAATGATGTTTGGGAGGCGCACAAAATCAGAAATCGCATCGCGCACGAACCCGATCTTCACCTATCTCGCGACGAAGCAATTAATGCTCTTAGTTGTTACGAAAAAGTATTAAAAGAATTGAGGTATTTATGAGATTTTTATTTTAGTATGGATTTATGCGTCCTACGTATTTTTTGCTGTAATTATACACTTTGCGCGAACTTTTTTCGAGCGAAAACTGAACGAATGAATCAGCCCCGCCACCGCCTCGCAGAGCCTCGGCGGACACCAAAGAAAAATGTTCCTTGCTTTTCGGATTTGCGCGCGACCAATTTTTTCTAAAAAGGAAAGGACATTTTTCTT
>CAYIWH010000016.1:0-17976 GCA_964367075.1 uncultured Candidatus Saccharibacteria bacterium
AAAAGCGAGTTATTATTAACAGAAAGTGTTCGGATTGAGGGGTGCGCGTAGGGATTTTCAATCTGCACGTATTATATATTAATAATCATAAGTTGTCAATATATTTAACTAGATGTAGATTAAATTTAGGTATATAATCAAACTAATATGTTAATTTGTTAAAATTATTAACAAATATATGGATATTTCTATTCAAAAATCTATGCGCGGTTTAGGGTTAGGAGACAAGGAATCCAGAGTGTATTTGGCATTGCTTGAGCTCGGAAAAGGCACGGTGAGTGAAATTGCTAAGAAAGCGGAAATTAAAAGAGCAATTACCTATCATGTGTTGGACGACTTGATTGTTCAGGGATATGTTCAAGAAATCTTGGGTGAAAAAGTAAAAAAGTTTTCTGCCTCTGACCCTTTAAAAATTTTTCAAAACGCAAAGTCGGCCCTGGAAGATTTTAAATTTATGCTTCCTGTGATAAGGAGCCTGCAAAGCAAGAAGGGCAATGCACCAAAGATTGAATTTTATGATACTCCGCAAGCGGTTATGGGTATATATAGAATATTTGACGAAGCACCGACTGCGCGATTTTTATCATCTATAGAACGAGTAAATAATTCGTTTCCTCAAGAATTAAAAAAATGGTTACGAGGATACAAAAGCGGAGCTATTTTTGTAAAAGGGAAACATTTGTTATCTGATACGAAAATAGACAGAGAATGGGGAAAAGAAGCCGTTCAATATGGACAAAAAGTCCGTATCCTTCCTCCGGGAACGCGCATGGAGATGGATTTTAGTATTACAGATGGCATCCTTGCAATCACTTCCTTTGATCCGTTATTTATAGTGGTAATTCAATCAGAAAGCATCGCGCAATCTGCCGCCCAATTATTTGATTTAGCGTGGGTATCCGGAAAAGAAATTGTTTAATTGCTTGATTTTTGTAAGAAAACAGCTAAACTACGACTAGCAAATAACGTTCTTTTATAGGAGGATCAAATGTCATTTGATTGTCGTTTAAAAAATCTTGCGGCAGAATTTGTTTTCGAATCTAACCTTATAGAAGGTATTAACATTTCGCTGGGTCAGATTACCGCCCAACTAGAATCTAAGAGGACTGTCGGACACGTTGGGGCACTTTTATCTTTGGATGAGCTTGCGATGAAGCAAGAACTTATTGATAAGAATAAAATTTGTGAGGCCCAAGCACTTATTATAAGAGAACAAAACGAGCTTGGCATAGAGAGAATAATTGATGAATCAGGCGTTGGTTGTTATCGCGCACATGGCGTTAATGTATTTATTGGAGGCAGAATGGGGCTAGCTCCTGAAAAAATTGACAAAACAATGAGGAGATTATTTGGTGATATTAAGCGATTTTTAAAAAAGCAGAGTGCGCAAAATACTCGGAGCGAACAACAAATTCAATATATTGTAAAAAGAATAGCAAGTTTTCATTATCGTTTTGAAAGAATTCATCCGTTTGTTGATGGCAATGGCAGGACAGGAAGGCTTCTAGTGTGGTATTTATTCCATTTTCTTGGACTCAATCCATTTGTGTTTACAGATTATGACAAGAGATATACATATTATCAGTGTTTTGATGATGTAAAAGAAATGGAAAAATATTTTCTTCGCCGCTACAAAATATAGCGGCTTTGTTTTTTATTAAATTCGTGCTAATTTATGAAGAACAACAGCGGAGTGTAGTATACCGGCAGTACGTCTGCTTTGGGAGCAGATAGACTGGGTTCGATTCCCAGCACTCCGAAATGAACGAAGTGAATGAGGATTGCTGGGAATCGAAGGAACCGAGCTGGCGTAGGTTCCGGGATTTCTGAAAGAAATGATTCTCGCTTATCCGCCTTTGGTGGAGCACTCCGAAATTTAAACCTAATTTCTCGTCCACTCGATTATTTGGTATGATATGCGTATATGACAATTGCAAAGAAATATTTTATATTAGTATTTTTGCTTCTTATTGTTGTTACTCCTGCAAAAGCCGCTACAGTCGAAGAGCTTCGGCTACAAATACGAGAGCTACAGCAGCAAATTCAGATATTGCGGACACGGCCTCAAAACAAACAAGAGCAACCTCAAAGCTGCCCAAACCTTAGTCGAGTTCTTAAAAATGGCTCGAGAGGGGAGGACGTAACACGTCTTCAATGGTTCTTTATACAAGACTCTGCTATTTACCCGGAGGGCTTAGTAACGGGATATTATGGAGCGCTTACAGAAAAGGCGGTTCAAAGATGGCAAACTAAACATGGTATTGTATCAAATGGAAACCCAGAAACTACAGGGTACGGATCAGTCGGGCCAATAACAATAAATACAATAAACACTATTTGTAAAAATACCTTAATTTCAGTAGATCCTATTATTACGCCGCTATTACTTCCAACTATACCTCCACCGCTTCCTCCAACCATAACACTGCCACTTTCTACAACTTATTCATCTTCTGTTTTAAATCAAAATCAAGCAACAGACGCTACGTTCGTTACACCCTTTGCAAGTAACGAAAACATATCGAGTGATGATGCGTTAATTCCTGATGGTCCAACAAATTTGATTGCAAAGTCTGTATCTCCATTTCAAATTGATTTGTCTTGGTCTGAACCCGTAAATCGCAATAACTTAGCATATTATAAAATCTTTAGAGGAAATATTGAAGTTGCTACATCGCGCGGCATTTCATTTTCTGATACCGATCTTATTCCCAATACCCGTTATTCATATAAAGTTTATTCTCGCGGCCCACAATATGTTGATTTATCAACCATGGAAGGAGTAAGGGAAGAGAAAAAATATTTATCAACTCCATCAAACATTGCCGAAGCAACAACTTACGATTCGGCCAATGTTATTTTACCGAGAGTTTCGCAAGATACCACCGGATTTACTACTATTCCGTTTAAAATAACTTCTTATATGTGGAATTCCGACGAAAATAGGGCTGTGCCAACGTCACAACTTATGGTTGATAAAATTACCAAGGCGTTTGAGCTGTGGAGTTCGGTAAATGAAGCAAAACTTCAATTTAAATTCGCTGGGTTAGGTGAGCCGTCTTACAATAGACAAAATATACCTCGCGACGGCTCAATTTATATTATTTTAAATAGCGATACAATTTTTACCACAGGAGACATTTCATATCCTTATGGATTCGGAGGGTTTATTGGTACTATTCCGGATAAATATGAGCAAGGATATATTTTTTTAGATACACGACGCGGTTTGTACGCGCTAAATCTTTTATTTTTGGTGCATGAAATAGGGCATGCTTTGGGCATTGGCCATTCATCGAGTAGCGCTTCCATAATGTCTTGCGGAACGCCGGCTTGGGGCAATTATGAATTTTTAACATTTTCCGAACAGGATCGCGCCGACCTTATCTCGATCTGGAATCCAAACAGCTCTTCTTTGTATACAATATCTGGAACGGTGGAAGCAGAGCTAGATTCCAACCCTAATTCTGATAATAACCAGGTTTTCGTGCACGCCGTAGACATTGTGAATGGACATACATATTCTGATCTTGCTTATCTTTCAAGTTCAAATAAAAATTTCAAAATAAATATATTAAAACCGGGAAATTATAGAATTTTTATAAAAACAAACGAGGCCCCCTTTTTTGGAAATCCAGCACCGTACAGCCCAAGTTGGTATATTTCAAATTCTGAAAGCTCCAATGATCCATATGTTGGAAAGGTTATTAATTTGAGCGAAAAATCTCGGCATATTGTAGGATTAAATATCGTAATGATTAAAGAAAATCCTCCGTTTAATTTCTTTTGGCCCGATTTTTATGGTTCTGGTCGTCGTCCAGGAGAAGCAGGAGTATATATTCCTTCTTTTGCTAAGCCTGGAAGCAGTGGCACATTTGTTATCAGACCATTTCGTGGCGAGATAGTTAGCGTCAAGCCATACGGAGAAAATCCAGATTATTATGTTGGAAATATAACAAAGCAGTTCAATGGTTCGAATTCATCTATTGTCTATTCGGTAGATGTTTCCATAAACAATAATGCTGTGCAGGGAGATAGACTGATCCTGGCTTATGGGCAAGGAGGGACTATCCAAGCAGGATTAATTGGATTAAATGTCATAGGGTCGTCTGCGCCCTCTTTGCTTCCTTACAATACGCCCTACAGTTTCAGCGCCGAGAGATTGCATGACTGGATTTTATATCAGATGTCTGGAGCGCTCGATTTTAATAGTCTAGATCCGGACTACTGGAAAAGATAACAATTAGTGTCATACATTTTACATAGGTTTTTGATTGATTTTTAAACCTAATTTCTCGTCCACTCGATTATTTGGTATGATATGCATACATGAATCCTGACGAGACAAAACAAATATCTATCACTGGCGCGTTGAAAAAAGAGCGCGAAGAAAACATAAAAAGATCCGAAACTGTTCTAGGAAGTATTGGCGAGGGCATTATTGTTTTAAATAAAAAACTAAAAGTTACTACTATCAATGCGGCCGCGCTTCATATGTTTCACAAGCAAAGAAGCAGTTGTATAGGTAAGCCATACAAAACATTTTTGCGTCTTGTCGACAAAGAAGGTAAGGGCTCGCCAGATGAAATCCGAAAATTTTTAAAAAAAGCGTTTCGAGTCGGCGCAACATCCAAAATAAAACCAATAGACATTCCTCGCGCCTTTATAAAAATGCCGCGTATTGGCGTCGTATCCATTTCTCTTAATATTGCCGCGCTTCAAAATGATTACGGCACAGTATACGGCGGAGTAATAACTATTCGCGACATAAGTGCCGAAACAGAAGTTGAAAATATGAAAATAGAATTTGTTTCTATTGCGTCACATCAACTAAGCGCTCCTTTGACATCTATTCGTTGGAATATTGAAATGTTGCTCAATGAAGATATCGGCCATATTGATCAAGAACAGCGCGCTGTTCTTACAGATGTGCTGGATTCTAATTCTAGAATGATGCGGTTGGTTAATGATTTGCTCAATGTGTCGCGTCTCGAAGAAGGGCGTATTAATATTGAGCCTAAGCCAATTAATATAAAAACACTTGTTGAAGATATATTAAATGAATATAAGCATTTTATTGGTTCAAGAGGGGTGAAGGTGCGCGTTGTATGCGATAAATCAGACGCAGATCATGTTTTAAATGTCGATCCTGTTATTATTAGACAGGTGATAAACAATCTTATTGTAAATGCCGTTCAATATGCCAATTCGGCTTCAGCTGAAATTATTATTACGCTTGAGCCCGGAAGTGTTGATTATCAGCTCTCGGTTTGGGATAATGGAATAGGGATACCAAAAAACGTTCAAAAAAAAATATTTACCAAGTTTTTTAGAGCTGATAACGCACAAAGTAAAGAGGCAATAGGCACAGGTCTGGGCCTTTATATTACCAAAATGATGGTTGAATTGAGCGGAGGCAAAATTTGGTTCAAATCTGATCCGAAATCCGGTACGACATTTTTTCTTACAATACCATTGCGTGGTTCCACAAAAAGTCGTGTAGGCAAACAGCTTATTAATTAATTAAATTATTATGATAGAAACAAAAAAACCAATTATTTTTATTGTAGAAGACGATCCATTTATTTTGCGCGTGTATGAGCGGAAGCTCGCGAAAGAAGGATTTAATGTTTCTCTTTCCACAAACGGATTGGAGGCGTTTGATAGAATAAAAGAGACGCGGCCCGACCTAATCGTTTTGGATTTGGTTATGCCCATCAAAGACGGGTTTGAGTTAATTACGGATCTCAAAAATAATCAAGATTTAAAAAATATTCCAATTGTTGTGCTAACAAATTTGCGACAAAAAAAAGACATTGAGCGCGTAAAGTTGCTTGGTGTCGCTGAATATTTAATAAAATCAGACAATTCAATTCAAGGCATCGTTTCTAGAATTAAAGAAGTTTTGGCGAATTCCAAGCCACAAGCATAATTGCGCATGCTCAATATTGAAGACAACAAGCTTAAAGATATACTTATCGATGCTGGTGTTATTACTAGTCCAGATTTTGAGAAACTAGCAAAAGAAGCCAAGCGCCTTCATAAAAAGATGGCGGATATTCTTGTTGAACAAGGCGTTATTCATGACAACGAGCTTGGACAGCTAATTGCCGATGCGTATGAATATAAATTTGTAAATCTTCTGGATTATAATATACCAAAAAATACCCTTGATCTTATTTCAGAATCGGTCGCACGAAATCACCGCGCTGTTGTTTTTGACAAAAACGAGAAAGGAATTTCTATGGCGTTTGCCAATCCAACGAATTTTGAATTTATAAATAATCTCAAAAAAGAATTTGATGTTCCTGTGAATATTTTTTTCGCTACGGAAAAAGATATTTCCAGGGCGCTAGATGGTTATCACAAGGGTCTAGAGAGCGATTTCAATGCACTACTTGTTGAAAATAGCGAGAAAGCTAAAAAAGCAAAGCCTGACGATCCTCCGGTTGTACAATTGGTGGAGCTTTTGTTTTCTTACGCTTATGAAAACAGAGCGTCTGATATTCATATTGAGCCTCTAGATGATGAAGTGACTGTTCGATTTCGAGTAGATGGAATATTACATGAGGTTGGCAGATATCCAAAAAATATTCACGAGTTGCTCGTGACGAGAATCAAAATTATGGCAAAACTTCGCATAGATGAGCATCGTTCCGCGCAGGATGGAAGACTGGCTTATACTCCAAAAGTGGTTGGCGCAGAACCAACTGATGCAGAAGAAATAGATATACGTGTTTCTATAGTGCCTATTACAAACGGAGAAAAAGTTGTCATGAGGCTTCTTTCGGCGCGCGGCCAAGAATTTGTCCTTAAAGATTTGGGAATCAAAAAACAGGATTTGGATAAAATTAAACGCAATATGAAAAGGTCTCACGGCATGATTTTGGCGACAGGCCCTACCGGTTCCGGAAAAACCACGACGCTATACGCAATTTTAAAAGAACTAAACACGGAAAATGTTAATATAGCTACCATTGAAGACCCTGTGGAATATGAAATTTCAGGTGTTAATCAAATACAAGTTAATCCAAAAACAAATTTGACGTTTGCTTCGGGCTTACGCGCGATATTGCGACAAGATCCGGATATAGTGATGGTCGGCGAAATTAGAGACAACGAAACAGCGGGTATTGCTGTAAACTCCGCGATGACAGGGCACTTGGTGCTCTCGTCTCTTCATACCAACGATGCCGCGACAACCCTCCCTCGTCTTATTGATATGAGTATTGAGCCGTTTCTTATCGCGTCAACTGTAAATGTTGTTATTGCTCAAAGACTTGTGCGGCATATTTGTATGCACTGCAGAGAAAGCTATTTGATGAGCGCCAAAGAAATAAAATTTCTAAAAGAAGAACCGATGCTTGAAGGACTATTCAAATCTGTTGCAAAAAAATCTCAAACAGATGTTACTTTGTATCGCGGCAAAGGGTGCCAATTGTGTCACAACGTAGGATATATGGGTAGAATAGGAATTTTTGAGACATTGGAGATATCCGAAAGTATAAGAGAGCTTATTATGAATCGAGTAAATGCCGAACAAATAAAAAACCAGGCGGTAAAAGAGGGGATGACCACGTTGATTGAAAATGGCATTCACGCGGTTCTTGAAGGAAACACAACAATTGAAGAGATTTTAAGGATTATCCGAGAATAATAAAATTTATGGAATATTTCAAATCAGCAACATTTCAAAGGGTTTCGCGCAAAGACAAGCTGTTTTTGATAAAGATGCTGGCCGTGATGTTTAAGGCAGGATTGCCTGTGGAAGAAATTTTTGAAGTTATCATTAAACAAGTCGAGGGGTCTTTCAAAAATATTTTAAATAAAGTGGTCGGCGACATCAGTTCCGGCGCCTCTTTGTCAAAAGCGTTTTCTAGTTATCCGCGCGTTTTTTCGCCGCTTTTTTTGCACTTGATAAGCGTTGGCGAAACTTCGGGGACATTGGATGAAAATTTAGAAAGACTTTCCGCTCAATTTAAAAAAGACTACGAGTCTCGACGCAAAGTTATCACCGCCGCCACATATCCTATTTTAATCCTTTGTATCGCTGTGATTATGGGCTTTGGTGTAAGTTTTTTTGTGTTTCCACGACTTATTCCAATTTTTTCTGACATTGGAGTTGAACTCCCGCTTCCCACGGTTGCTTTGCTTTTTATAGCGCGTACCATGAGCGCTCACGGCATTTCTATTATTTCTTCTTTTCTTCTTTTTGTAATCGTGTTTATATGGTTTATGAAATTATCATTTGTACGTCGTTTCGCGCATCCTATTTATTGCAGGTTGCCGATAGTAGGAAATGTTGTTAGAGCAAAAAATCTTGGACAATTCTCAAGCACACTACACACTCTTCTTAAAAGTGGCACAAGCATTGATGAAAGTTTGCGCATTATAAGCGATATCGTTAGTAATGTAGCTTATAAAAAAGACATTGAAAACGCGATGATCGCGGTAAAAAAAGGATTTTCTTTGGGGTCGTTTCTTGATACCGCGCCACAAAGCCGTTGGTCTCAAATCGCGTCTCGCATGATAAAGGTTGGCGAAGAAACCGGTAAATTGGAAGAAACTTTATTATATACGGCGGATTTTTATGATGCGGAGCTTGATGAAGCGACAAAACGGATTACGACATTTATTGAGCCGCTATTTATTATTATAATTGGCGTAGTTGTTGGAAGTATGGCGCTTGCAATAATTACCCCAATATATAAGCTTTCAGGAAACATCAGATGAAAAAAAAAATTATAAAAACGGGGTTTACTCTGGTAGAGATGCTCATTGTCGTTGGACTTATTACATTGCTTGCCGCCATTTCATTTCCTATTTATAAAAATTTTATAGAAGTATCACAAATAGATAATACTACTCGTGATTTGCAGGAAACTTTAAGAAGAGCAAATGGCAAATCACAAGCCTCTGATTTTAATAGCCGATGGGGCGTTCATATTACATCGAAAGCCTTTGTTTTATTCAGCGGATCTTCTTGGTTGTCTCGAGATACATCTTACGATGAAAATCATCCGGCGGGATGGGGTATAAATATTTCAAGTTCCGTGCCAGATATAATTTTTACGAAAAATGGCACTACCACAACCATCGGCACTATTACAATAAACGGCGGTACTGGCAATAATAAAATTATTAATGTAAATGGCGAAGGGACAATTGAATTGCAATGAAAACGAGAAAGCAATATTTCGGTCAATCGATGGTTGAACTTGTTATGGCGATAAGTATTTTTGCAATTATTGGCTCCTCTATTATGGTTTTAGTGTTGGACGCTTTTAATATGGAGCGCGAAGGCAAAGAAGATACGCAGGCGCTTTCATTTGCAGAGGAGGGGATAGAAGCAATGCGCGCAGTGCGAGATCGCGCATGGAATAAACTAAGATTCCCTCAAGGCCAAATTTCCATAAACGGAGGCGCGTGGGCATACAACAATAATCCATCGCCGGAAACAATAGGAAGATTTAATCGCGCGATAACAGTGTCAGATGTTTGTCGTGATATAAACGGCAACCAAGTTTCATGCCCCGGGCTTTACGCCGATGCGCATACTAAAAAAGTAACAACGGCTGTCAGCTGGACACAAATATCCGGCGCCGTACGTTCAGTCCAGCAAACAATGTTTCTGACAAATTGGGACGCTGTCGCGTGGAAAGAAAATATAAAAACAGACTTTGATGACGGTGTATTATTTAACAACACTGTAAGTACTACAACCATAGGGGATGGGAGCGGAGCGGTAATTTTAGTAACACAATAATAATGAAAATAGAATGATAAAGATACAGAAACATCATTATCCACACATCATGGCCGGCGCGGCATTCATCATTGTTGCGTTATTGGTATTGCAAGTATGGTTTTCGCGCACTACGAGCGCACTTTCTGTGTCTGCAGGAGACGGCATTATTGTCTATGGCCAATCGGGAAATACTACGCCGCAGTGGCGCACATACAACGGAAGTACAAATTCTTTTAGTAACGAGGCTGGAACTGTTGCGGGAACACAGGCGGTTATTATGCAAACAAAAACCTCACCTACAAAACAAGAAGCAATAGCGACATACCAAGATGATTCTGGAAAACTCCAGGTTATGTGCTACGACGGAAATTCTTGGTCCAATGAGTGGTCTGTAAATGTAGCTCCAGGCGGGTATCAGTACCATCGGCGGTTTGATATTTCTTATGAAACACAATCAGGGGACGTTATTGTCGCGTATTCAAAAAATATTTCTGCAACCAACGCGCTTGCATTTCGCACAAAGTCAGGAGGGTCCGGATGCGGATCTGCAAATTGGTCAAGCGCAACGGATTTTCCTTCTGGTAACGGCGTTACATTTGGTACCGCATATTGGGTTAAGATAGCTCGCGATGCGCGCTCTGCATCCAACATAGCCACGGTTGTCTGGTCGGACTCCAATTCTAATTTAGGCGCCGCGCTATGGGACGGTTCTGCTTTTACTAATTTTAAACGGCTGGAATTATCTCTCGAGATTATTGCAAGCACAGGAGATGTTGATAGCTTTGATCTGTCGTTTGAGTCGATGTCGGGTGATCTTATGGTGGTCTGGGGATCCGGCGGTTCTAACGGAACTAACGGCACATGGTACAACACTTGCGTTGGTGGAATACCAACATGCTCATGGAACTTGAATAGAGCGAACATTCCCTCGCTTCTTGATGATGCGACCGTGCTTGATCTTTCGTCTGATCCAACATCTGATAGAATGGCATTTTCTTCAATCGGGAACACAGGAAGTGATTTGCAGGCGGCATATTGGAGTGGCACAGCATGGACTGGGTATGCAAACCGTGACACATCAACGGAGGCGCCACAAGGAGGAATGAAGCTTACATCAACAGGTTGGCTGACCAATGGCTCAATAACAAAATGGGTTATTACATACGATGATTCAACGGGGTCTGGGCTGAGTTGGTTTTCGGCAACCCCAGGAAGCGCACCAGTGAAGCAATCAGATTTTTCTACTACACCATCTATCAACGATATTAGAGAACGATACGAAATTGATAACGATCCATTTGATGCCAGCAAAATGATGTTCATACTTTCCGACAACACGCGATCTATTTTTGCAAAACGTCTCGCAATGGACCTAGCCGGCACTCTTACATGGACGGATGCCGACGGCGCGTCTTTGGGCACACTCAATGATGTGCCGCAAAAAGGATTTGCATTTGCATATTGGAGATTTATACCGCCATCAAACACGCCTCCAGCAATACCAACACTTTCTGAAACCCCAACATTTTCTAATGAAGAAACTTCGGATACAACGCCGGTAATTGGAAATTTTTCTGCTACAGATCCGGAAGATGCGATTGAATACGAAATTCAATGGGATGAAGATTTTAATTTTGGGACACCTATAACAAAAACATCATCAAATTATCCCGGAGACACAGGGTGGAGCGCCGCAACATTTACATCAGGCACGCCAATTTCTTACATCGTGCAATCAGTCGACTTACTCACTAATGGCCAAACATATTGGTGGCGAGTGCAAGCGCGAGATCCATTCGGTTCTGGCACATGGTCTGGTTATTCCGAAAAGCGAAGCATTTCTATAAATACATCATTAACCACTGATCGCTGGATGCAGACGACAGGCGATCAATTTACCACGGATACATTATCAAGCGACGCTGAAGTTACCGCCGGCGAAGTAAAAATAAAAGGATGGTGATAATAACACACACACAGCGCCATATTGTTTTGTTTACGATGCTATTAGTGATCGGTGTTTTTTTTGCGTCTATTTCTTTTGTCCACGCGGCAGTGCCGACTTATTTTGGATCAGGCACGTTTATTGCTGGAGCTGGGACTATTACTCCGCTATTCCCTGCGAATACACAGACAAACGACATTGCACTCTTGATCGTTGAAACCGAAAACAAAGCGATCTCACTATCTACACCCAATGGCTTTGTTGAGATAACAAACTCACCACAGTTTGCTGGTACAGCAGCCTCAAATCCTGCTAACAGGGTAGCGGTGTTTTGGAAACGATTGGTGGGTGGAGATTTGGCTCCCGATGTTGCAGACTCCGGTGACCACCAAACCGGTCGAATTCATGTTTTTCGTGGCGTAATAACGTCTGGTAATCCATGGGATATATCGGCTGGCGGAAATGATGGCGGAGCAAATGATACAAGTGGCGTAATTCCGGGCGGAATGACAACGGTTAACGACACTCTCGTAGTATTAGTCCAAGGGACTAGTTACAATGGCAATAGCACGGCACAGTGTTCTGCATGGACTAATGCTGGATTAGCTGCTTTGGCAGAGCGCACGGATAATACAAATACGGCTGGTCTAGGTGGTGGACACTGTCTGGCAACTGGCGAAAAGATAATAGCTGGTGCCTACGGTAACACTACCGTCACTTTAGCGCAAACCTCTTTCAAGGGTGCTATGTCTATTGCCCTCAAATCTGAGCCGCCGCCATCTAATCTGGTAACAGTTGGCACCGCGCTTAGTCAGCCATCGTATGTTGTTGAAGGAAATACCGCTGTAATGATGGGGGCGTTTACATTTATTTCTTCTGCATCACAGGCAACCATTAGCCAAATAAAAATCAGCGAAAAAGGAACAGTGAACGCGCAGCCCCCCAATCTCACCAACGTAAAACTCTACGCTCAAGAAGAATCAACCTGCACGTTTGTCGGCTCAACGCAAATAGGCACAATACAATCATTCTCTGCCCTGGAGGAAGCAACATTCACTTCGCTTACTCTATCTGTCGGCACTTCTGTGCAACAGTGTGTTTTTGTGGTGCTTGATGTTGGCAGCGCGGCCGGAGCCGGAGGAGGACAAACCGTCGCAATTGAAATTTCTAATTCAGGAGACGTAGCGATTTCCAATGGCACTCCCGCAGGAACATTCCCTGCGCAACTAGGAAGCTCACCTATTCGTCTTGATCAGGGAACGATTATGTCCACCGAAGTTGATTTTGATTGGATGCCCGGCCAAACAAGTTGGGGAGAAGTGATATTGTCAACCACCGAAACAGACGGAGACGTAAAGATTCGTATATACTACACCGTCTCGGTGCTGTGCGATACGATTGTCCCGGAATCTGCTCTTGCAGGAAATGCCGTCGGATTTGACGCCGCAGCCCCGATTAATATATCCGGGCTCAATACAACTACATACAATCGCATTTGTCTTCAAGCAACGCTTGTCGCGGGTGCCTCTGCCGCGCCAACGCTTAACGACTGGGCAGTAAAATGGGGTGGCGTCACAATGTCGTTTTCTCAATCCGCGTATCGTCTTTTTCAAAATGAAGATAACGCAGGAGTTACAACGGCATTTGCCATGCAAGACACCTCTGCAACAATTAGCGGCTCTCAACCATTTCGACTTCGTTTGCTGGTTCATGTCGGTGGTTCCGCGCTTACTCAAAATGGACAAAGCTTTAAACTTCAATATGCTCCAAAGCCGTCCGCATGTGGAGCGTACTCGGATATTACTAGTGGTACGGCAATTGCTTATATTAATAATCCAACGCCAAATGACGGAGATTTTCTTACAACAAGCGTATTTGATCCAATTCATGGTGGAGATACTACAGTAAGCCAGACGTATGAAGAAACAAATAATTTTACAAATTCCAAATCACAAATCCCAGCAAATCAAGATGGCGAGTGGGATTTTGCGCTCAAAAGTAATGGAATATTATCCTCTGGTACATATTGTATTCGCGCAGTAAAAATAGATAATTCTGTTCTTGATACATATACCGTAACACCAGAAATAAAAATTGCTGTTTATACAACATCAGGAACTTATATTTCAAGCAATTTCAACGCAAACACACCAACTATATTTAGCGTGATAGAATGGATATGGAGCAAATCAAATCAATCGTGCGCAAGCTGTAATATAAAACTTCAAATTAAAACAGCTCCTGACAATGGAGGCGTGCCAGGCGTATGGACTCCTACATGGTCTGGGCCACTTGGGAACAATGGAGACGAGCTGGATTATTACACCATGTCAACCGGAGAAATGGTTCATCCCGATCACAATGATCAACAATGGATAAAATATCGGGCAACTTTCGAGGGAGACAGCTCGGCTACCCCAATTCTTGATGAAATAAAAATATATTACAAACCATGAAAAAAGGATTTACTTTAGTTGAATTTATTTTATATATATCCATTGTTGGAGTTATTTTGGTTTCGTTTATGTACTACATGATAGATATTAGTTCTTCCAGCACAAAATCAGATGCGTTTGCGGAAGTTGGATACAATGGAAGAGTTGCGATGGAAAAAATATCTAGAGAAATTCGCAACGCAGTAGATATAAATGTTGGCGCGTCTGTGTTTGATACACATCCAGGCGCGCTTTCTTTAACAACATCAAACCCAAATACCAATCCGACAACTATCAATCTGTCTGGCGCGGTACTACAAATTAAACGAGGGGCCGGACCAGTGTTACCGCTTACCACGAGCAAAGTAGAAATAACCAAACTAATATTTTCTAATCTTTCGCAATCTGGGACTCCTGGTAATATTAAGATATTGCTAACGATTCGCTATAAAAATCCGCAAAATATAGATGAATTTAACGCAAGCACAACATTAGAAAGTAGCGTTTCTTTGAGACAGTGAAATTTAAAAAATTACAAAAAAATAACAGGGGTTTTGTCGCGCTTATTATTGTTGTCATTATCGCAATTGTGGCCACGACAATCGCCGTGTCAGTGAGCTTGTCTGGGCTTGGAGAATTGGCAGGTAGCTATATGACGTTACAATCTCATACAAGTTTTGACAGCGCTGATTCGTGTATTGAAGAAGCGTTGATACGATTGAGCAGGAATTCAAGTTATACCGGAGGCACCATTGTTCTTAATAATATTCCGTGTACCATAATAATTAATGTAGCCGGCAGTAATCGTACAATTACCGTGCAATCTACAAGTACGCGAGCCGTACACAATATTCGAGCTGAAGCAGTGCTCGGAAGCGCCGTAACACTGTCGTCTTGGTTTGAAATATTTTAATAAGTTCGAAAATTTATACAATGCCGTCCACAAAAAATTCATTAGGAATAGCGATTTCTGATCAAAAAATATATGCCGTAGTGCTTGCTAGCGATGGCCCTACTACAACTTTAAAGGCATTTGCAAAAAAAGAACTTCCGATAGATGCGCTTATTTTGGGACGACCACCAGAAAAACAATATTTAGAAAAAATTGTTACCGAGCTCTTGAGCGCTCTAGGCAAGAATAATTATTTATCAAGCGCCGTATCTTTTGCTATTCCAGAATCGCACGTTTTTGTTCATTCGTTTTTATCGATTGAATCGTCTGACACAAACAAACAAAAAATAGTAAATGAAGAATTAGCAAATATATTGCCAATTGATATCGCAAACTTACATACAAGCTTTTTCCAAGAACAGAATAAAATTATTGCCACCGCGGTAGAAAAAACAAACCTCAATACGTTTATCGCTATTTTTCAAAAAGCAGGTATTCAAATAGATAAAATAAATGTGGAGTCACTTTCTGCTGCCAGGGCAATTCAAAAAGATAGCAAAAAGAATATACTTTTAATGGATATAGGCGAGTTTAGATCGTATGTAATATTTTTTGATGACAATGGTTTTTCTGAATCGGTTCTTTTGTCCAATCGCGCGATTAGTATTAACAACGCGATTGCCAAGCGATTTGATGTTTCTGAAGAATCGGCAATATCAATGAGGAAAACTTCAGGTCTCGACCCAGAAAGCGGAAAAGGTGAGGTCTGCATGTTTTTACAAGACGAATTGAGCCCCATAAGAGAAGAACTTTTAAAGGCATTAGAGCGATTTTCACAAAAATCAAAAACAAAATTAAAAAAAGCAGTCATTTTTGGAAATATCGCAGATACGCCAAATATTGGTGAGTATTTTCAAACAGCAATAAAAGTTAGAGTTGAGCTTGCCGACCCTTGGGAAGGGATTGAGAAAGTACCAAAGCGCGTTCAACGCGAAAGCGATTATGCTGCGGCCCTTGGCGTAGCCCTTGGCAGTTTTAATATTGATGACACTAGTATTAATTTTGTTGGTAATACTGCGCAAGAGGAAATCGCTGTTGACGCAAGCTTATTTAAGCGTACGACTATAACGCTCAAAAACGCAATAAAACAAGCTATATTTTATGTGACTTATTCAAAAGAACGTATATTACTTATCTGTCTTATAGTGCTTATTATTGTTTTGTCGCTCGGTCTTGTATTATAGTTTTCCACAGGTGATCATTTTCAATTTGTTATATAAGGGCTTACAATGTAAGTGTGCATAAATTAGACAGCGCTTCTTTTGGTCGATAGTAATAACTACTATTTATTAGTTTTTTAAACAAATTATATTAAAATATATGAAAAAAATGACAAAATATATCAAGGGATTTACGCTTGTTGAGTTACTGGTGGTAATTGGCATTATTACTATTGTTGCCGCTATTGTTTTCGTGACACTTGAGCCCGCAAAGCGTTTTGGTGATGCGCGCAACGCTCGCAGATGGAGTGAGTCGGTATCAATCCTTAACGCAATAATAAAATATCAAGTTGATAACAACAGTGCATTTCCTGGAAGTATATACCCTGAGTGGGGTAAGCCATACACGATAGGCACTGGAAGCGGTGCGGTAAGTTGTTCTTCTCCCGCAACTACCACTCAGGCAACATACATTGATTTGGCTACTTCAACAGTAAATTATTTGGCGCAAATACCGACTGATCCAAGCGGTGGGACCGCTGCTAATACAGGGTATTATTTAGTTAGAACAGCAGTTATTAGAGTTGCCGCTTGTAGTCCAGAAAACAGTGCATCAATTTTCGTTGCAAGATAAAAATTTCTGATTTTTTCTTGAAATCCAAAACAACGCCCCCTCATAGAGGGGGCTTGGTTGTATCATTGGCCTTGCTATTTTGTTGGGTCTTCCGTGGCTTCGCCTCCAGCCCATTTCTCACACTCCTCTCCATTTTTTATCATAACAAATATTTATCATTTTGTCAAATTTTAACGTAAAATTACAATTGCAAAAATTATATTAAGATGCTACGGTTTAGGAAATTTCTAGGTCTTTGAAAAGTGGCAAAGAATGACATCAAGAAAAATAGACGTGTTTGACACAATGCTTCGTGATGGGCAACAAGCATCACATCCTATGTCGCGAGAAGTAGAAATATCTATTGCTAGGGCGCTTGACGACCTTGGAGTTGATATTCTTGAGATTGGTTTTGCACAATCTTCCGGTGGTGATTTTCAAGGGATTCGCAATATCATACAGGAAATAAAGCGACCTGTATTATGTGTGCTCGCCAGATCTAAAATTGAAGATGTAGAGGCCGCGGCGCGCTCGCTTAATGGAGCACAACATCCACGCATTCATGTGTTTATTGGCGCAAGTGATATTCATTTATTAACTATACAAAGGGACTGGCTTCTGTGCGGATTTTGAGAAATGGCATATATCATTCTGGTACTGGACATGGCGTTGGGGTAGTAGATGCTTTGTATGCGGCAACAAAAGAAGCTATTGCCAAGCACGGAGATTCTCTGGACGGCCTTCAATTGTTTGACTGGAATATTGGAATGGGACAAGGCGATCAGCAAGCAAACGCTTGGTGCGTGTTAAAAGTTCGCATAGGCAATAAAATCGGATTTGCGAGGGCTGGAAATCCCGACACAAACATTGCTGCCGCAAAAGCGTATATATATGCAATTAATAATTTACTTTATTATCCTGTATATACGACAGATACAAAAGAAGAGGGAGTTTGATAATAAAAAATCATGGCCTTGTAGCTAGCGCAACAAGGCCTTTAATTTTGTTTTACATGATTCTCCCAATCCTTGAGAAACCAGCTTGATGACCATTTTTTGTCAAAACCAACGCGCTGTCGCATTTGAAACCGAATTGATATAGCGTTATAGACATGAAAAAAAGC
>CAYIWH010000017.1:0-17860 GCA_964367075.1 uncultured Candidatus Saccharibacteria bacterium
CATGCTACCAATGCTGGCACCGCATGGGTATTACCGATGTATCTCATCTTGTTCAATGTGAAAGCGTTTGCTACAATGATAATTAAACAATGCTGATTTTCACTCATCATGCCTTGAAGAGAATGCGAGAGCGTGGTATATCGAAAAAGCAAGTTGCCACAACAATACAACACTCGGAATCTGCTCACAAAGAAAATGACAACATTACAGTGTTTATACGGAAATTCGATAGTAATACTTTGGAAGTGGTTACTGAAGTGAATGATACAAAAATTATTATTATAACGTTATATTGGATATGAAAATACAATACGATAAACAAGCCGACGCGCTTTATATTTATCTTGGCACGGGACGTATTAAAAAAACGCTCAAGGCAGGAAAAAATATTTTAGTTGATGTTGGAGACAAAGATCGTGTTTTGGGAGTGGAGTTTTACAAAATTTCTCACTCTGTGCCTGCAAAAAAACTTCATCATATTTCTGTAGAATTGCCTGTACACGCTTAATATAAGTTTGAAATTTAATTTTTAGAAATTAGTATTTTATTAAATTATGGAAGAAGAATACAATACTTATTTAATCCCAACAGTAATTGAAAAGGAAAGCCACGGCGAGCGCGCGTATGATATTTATTCGCGCCTATTAAAAGACCGAATTGTGTTTTTAGGAGGTCCTATTATGGATCCTGTCGCAAATACAGTGATTGCCCAGCTTTTGTTTTTGGAATTACAAGATCCAAAAAAAGACATTTATCTTTACATTAATTCGCCTGGTGGCTCGGTTTCAGCAACGCTCGCGATTTATGACACAATGCAACATATCAAACCAGATGTAGCTACACTGTGCGTAGGATTTGCCGCGTCTGGCGCCGCGATTTTACTGGCTGGAGGAGCCAAAGGGAAGCGTTTTTCATTGCCAAACGCTGAAGTTATGATTCACCAGGTTTTGGGTGGCACAGAAGGACAAGCAAGCGATATCGCGATAGACGCTAAACATATTGTTCATGTTAAAGAAAAAATTAGTAAAATTCTCGCATATCATACCAAAAGGCCGCTCTCGGAAATTGAACGCGATACAGATCGTAATTTTTATATGGATTCTGATGAAGCAAAAAAATACGGTATTGTAGATGAAATAGTAAAATCCAAAAACGCGATCAATCTGAAAAATAATAAAGGCAACAAAAAATAATTCAAAATAAAAAAACAAGACGTCGGACATCCAATAGGATGTTCGACGTCTAAAAAACTGTTTCACCATTGTGTTTTTGATATAGTAAAAATATTCGGTATTTAAAAATAATTCAGTTGATAGCTAGTCTCATTTGATAGCTAATTTCATTGAACATCTATTATCTTTGGCATCAAATCAATCCCCATCATTTCTGCGGGTTTGTTGATACCCATAAGCGCGAGAATCGTTGGAGCAATATCTGTGATTACTCCGCTTGGATGTTTATAATTTTTGTAAATATCATCAGCACCAAGAGGCTCTGTTCGTTTCGTGTCATTTGAAACCATAAAAAAAGGCACCGGATTCGTAGTGTGTTTTGTCCTTTTTTCGCCTGATGTTGAATAAATTTTTTCTTCCGCATTTCCATGATCAGCGGTCACCACAATAGCTCCTTTCATTTTTAGTACTTTGCTTATTATTTTACCAATAGAAAAATCAACAATCTCTAGCGCCTTGACCGTGGCATCAAAGCTTCCGGTGTGCCCCACCATGTCTGCGTTCGCAAAATTAACCAAAATAAAATCATATTTTTCTATATTATCAATAACGGCATCGGTTATTATTCTTGCTGACATTTCCGGGACATTATCAAAATGCGCCGCGCGAGGAGAGGGAACAAGAATTCTGTCTTCCCCTTTAAACGCTTGTTCGGTGCCGCCATTTATAAAATATGTAACGTGAGCGTATTTCTCTGATTCAGCGATGTGAAGTTGTTTAAGGTTCGCTTCCGCGATTACACGCGCCAATGGCCAATTGATATCAAGCGGAGGAAACGCAGTTTGCGCGGGAAATTTTTTATCATATTCCGTCATCGTAACAACAAATAAGTTTTTTAATTTTGTCCTTTGAAATTCAGAAAAATTATCAGCAGTAAGCGCGGAAACAAGCTCTCTCTCGGAATCCTCGCGATAATTATAAAATATTACGGAGTCGTTTGATGTTATTTTTCCTGTCGATCCTAATAAAGAAGCTGGTTCTATATTTGTGTCTAAAATTTCTTTTTGATATGACTCACCAATATAAGCAGAGGCGTTAGTAAATGTTTTTTCAGACCCCAGAGTCAAACATTTGTACGCTAGCTCTACACGATCCCAATTGTTGTCCCTGTCCATACCATAAAATCTGCCAATAACAGACGCTATTTCCGCGAATGGATATTTGGACGAAATAAGCTTCTCGAATTGCACGAAAAACTCTTGCCCTTCTTTTTCTGGCGCATCTTTGCCATCCGTAAAAAGGTGCAAATAAACTTTACTTATATTGTTGTTTTTTGCAAAATCCAAAAGAGCGTATAAATGCTCGGCGTACGCATGAACAGACCCACTGGAAAAAAGACCAACAAAATGCAAACTGCCACCAGTTTTTTTAATATGATCGACAGATCCTGTAAATGCTGGATTTTGAAAAAATGTTTTATCTTCTATCGCGGAAATAATTCTTGGCAAATGATGATACAGAGCGCGCCCAGCGCCGATAGTCAGATGCCCAACCTCGCTATTTCCAGCTTCCCCCCACGGAAGTCCTACCGCGATACCCGACGCTTGCAGTGTAGTAAATGGATAATTTGCTTCCAACGAACGAATAGTCGGCATTTTTGCGTATTTCCAAGTGGACTCCGGCGCGTCAACGTTGACCCCAAACCCATCCAATATGATTAGCACAACGGGTTTATATTTTTTTATTTTATCTGATTTCATACAAAACATTATAACACGCCTAGCAACAATTTGACTTACATGAACGTTTCATATATAATGAAAGCACTTATTTGTTAACCAATGCTATGAAAAGCACAAACAAAATTTATGGCTACATTTACGCTAATCAAAGCGGCTCTTGCCTTATTGGCAGGCGGGGTTTGCGGGTATTTTCTACGCCAAATTATAGCGCGTCAAAGGGGAGACGAATCCGAGCTTAAAGCAAAACAAATTCTGCTCGATGCAAAAGAATCCACACAAAAAATGCTGGACGAAGCAAAGGCGCGCGCAGAAAGACTTTTGGAAGAATCTCGTGAAGAACAAAAAGAAAAAGAACGAGATTTGCGCGAATTGGAAAAAAGAGTTGCTCATAAAGACGAGACATTGGACAAGCGACAAGAAGATCTCGTCAAAACAGAAGATAAATTACGTGAACAAGCGGAGCGTCTTAAGATTATGCGCGAAAAAATTGATTTACTAGACGCTAAAAAACACGAAGAACTTATAAAAGTCGCGGGGCTATCCGAGGAGGAAGCAAAAAATCAGCTAATAGTTGCCACAGAAAAAAAACACGAGCAAGATCTTTTGGGAAGAATGCAGAAGCTCGAAATGTTTGGCACAGAGCGTCTAGAACAAAAAGCGCGCGATATTTTGGCTACATCTATCCAGCGTATTGCTTCATCGACAGCGTCTGAAGTAACAGTAACATCAGTAGCAATTCCATCGGACGATATAAAAGGAAAGATTATAGGTAAAGAGGGACGCAATATACGAGCGCTGGAACGTTCCGCAGGAGTTGAGATTATTGTGGACGACTCGCCTGGATTTATTTTAATTTCTAGTTTCGATCCTGTGCGCCGACAAATCGCGCGAATCGCTCTTGAAAATTTGATTCTAGATGGGCGCATTCAGCCCGCAAGAATTGAAGAAACCGTGGAAAAAGCAAAATTAGAAATAGAAAAAATTATCAAAGACGCGGGCGAAAAAGCGGCATATGAAGTTGGTGTACTAGATATAGACCCCAGACTACTAATGCTTTTGGGGCGCTTAAAATTTAGAACATCATACGGACAAAATGTGATGCAACACTCCATAGAAATGGCACATGTCGCCGGTATGCTGGCTTCTGAACTTGGCGGAGATGTGGCTGTCGCAAAAAAAGGAGCACTGCTACACGATATCGGCAAAGCAGTGGACCACGAAATACAAGGAACACATGTTGAGATAGGAAGGAGGATTTTACAAAAATTTAACGTAGATCAGCGCATTATTCAAGCAATGCAATCTCATCATGAAGAATATCCATATGAAACATTGGAGTCTATTATTGTTCAAACGGCTGATGCAATATCAGCATCTCGCCCAGGTGCGCGAAGAGATTCTGTAGAAAACTACATTAAACGACTGGAAGATTTAGAACGCATTGCGTCTTCTTTCGGTCCAGTCGAGAAAGTATACGCTATTCAAGCTGGTCGAGAAATCCGAATTTTTGTAACTCCTGAAAAAATTTCCGATCTTGAGGCAAAAAAACTTGCTCGCGATATTGCTGATAGAATTGAAAGTGAATTAAAATATCCTGGTGAAATTAAAGTCAACGTGATTCGTGAAACCAGAGCCATTGAGTACGCCAGATAAGAAATATGAAACTGCTTATTTATGGAGACGTGGTGGGGAAACTCGGAAGAGCCGGGGTGAAACTAACATTGCCTGATTGGAAAAAAGAATTTGTGCCTGATGCTGTCATTGCAAATGTTGAAAATGTTGCGCACGGAAAATGTATCGGTGTAGCGCAAATCATGGAACTCAAATCGGCTGGTGTGGAAATTTTCACGGGAGGCAATCATAGTGTCGAAGGAAAAAATGCAACATCAATCCTTGCGGATGAAACCATTTTTATCACAAGACCCGCAAACATGTCTCCGTCTTTACCGGGGAAGGGAGTAGTAGTATTTAAAAAAAATGATTTGTCAAATCCCCTTCTGGTAATCAATCTTGTCGGACAAGTAAACATGAGACAAAATTATGATTCGCCGTTTCATGCGGTTGATAAAATTCTTGAAACATACAGCGAACTAACCCCTTACAAAATTGTTGATTGGCACGCGGACGCAACATCTGAAAAGTCAATAATGGGGTGGTATCTTGATGGAAAGATATCCGCGGTTTTTGGGACGCACACACATGTGCCAACCGCTGATGCAAAAATTCTACCACAAGGCACAGCTTACATTTCTGACATTGGAATGGTAGGGCCGATGGATTCAATTATCGGCGTGGATGTGCCAAAATCAATTATTCGCTTTAAAGATCAAGTACCCGCGCCAATGGATGTAGTTGAAAATGGGCCGATTGAGATCAACGCGGTACTTATTGATATTGGCACTGACGGAAAAGCTGTGGACATCAAACATTTGCGTAAAATCCTTATAAATTATACAATTTAGAAACGGTCGTTAATTTATTAATTATTTAATGATGAGTAATTCTATATGAATAAAGTGCAACTAGCAGAGAAGGTTTACGAAATGCATACACAAAAAGGCATAGATGTCTCCAAAAAGCACGCTGAAGAGGTAGTAGATTTTGTGTTTGATACTATCGCGGGCTCTCTCAAAAAAGGAGAGGAGGTCGCAATCGCAGGATTCGGGGCATTTGCGGTAAAGCGTTCAGCGGCAAGAACCGCGCGCAATCCACGCACAGGAGAAGTAGTACAAGTCGCGGCCTCAAACAAACCAAAATTCCGAGCGGCAAAAGCATTGAAAGAATTGGTAAAATAATTTAAGAGTTTTTTAGACTATAAAAATCTATCAGCTATGCTGGTGGGTTTTTATTTTATGCAGTATTCTTGAATTAGTCCGAACGCATTTTGCTCCGCCAGTTGGCGGACGAGGCGGCGAGCCTGCCTGCCGGCAAGGCAGGCTCTTGGCTTGCCTTTTCCTAAAGTGTCCCCTTGGGCGGAATCGAACCACCATCTATCCCTTAGGACGGGACTGTTCTGTCCGTTGAACTACAAGGGGAAGCCGAGCTTCATTTCCTTATACCATATTTATTTGATATATTAAATAAATATGAATGAAAACAAAATAGTAAAAATAATTGAGGAATCTCTGCCAGCTATTATTAGTATTGCGGCGACTAAAAAAGTTACCGATGTGCAAGAAGAACTTACCAAAGCAGGAATGGACCCCAAGCAATTCGCGGAGCGTCTGGCGAACGAATCAGAAAACGGGCAAATTACCGTTTCTGCAGGCTCTGCCTTTATTGTCGATACTTCCGGGCTTGTGCTGACTAATAAACATGTAATACAGGATAAAGATTCGACGTTTGGGGCAATTATTGACGGAAAAAAATATAATATTGAAATAATTGATAAAGACCCTCTGGCTGACATTGCAATACTAAAAATTATAAATGCGTCAACAAATCTCCATACAATCCCGTTGGGAAGCGCAAAAAAAATTAAATTGGGGCAAGGGGTCATAGCAATAGGCAACGCGCTTGGCGAATTTCAAAACACAGTGTCAGTTGGAATTGTATCAGGGCTTTCTCGTTTTTTGAGCGCGCTTACAGACCTCGACGGACATCACGAACGGTTGCGCGGACTTATTCAAACTGACGCGGCTATTAATCCTGGTAACTCTGGCGGGCCATTGATAAATTTGGACGGAGAAGTAATCGGAATAAATACAGCGGTTGTTTTTGGCGCGCAAAATATTGGATTTGCAATACCTATAGATAGAGCCAAGCGCGACCTTGAAGAAATTAAACAAGCAGGCCACATTCGCTCACCATTTCTTGGGATTCGCTATGTGCTAGTCAATAAAAAAATTGCCGAACACTTTAAGTTATCAATTAATCAGGGCGCGCTTATTGTGCGAGAAGGGCTTCCCGGAGACCATGCCGTATTGCCAGGAAGCGCTGCGGATATTGCTGGGCTTCGCGAACACGATATTATTGTAGTAGCGAATAATCAAGAAATTACTGATAAAAACACATTAGAAGATGTGTTAGATAATTGCGCGGTCGGAGACGAGCTTGAATTAAAAATATTGCGCAATGGCGAAAATATTATTACAAAAGTTCCTCTTGAAGATAGGACAAAATTTGCGTAAAAATGTATTCTAATAAATCAGCTATTCCCACTCCATTGTCGCTGGCGGTTTGTTAGTTATGTCGTAGACCACGCGATTAACCTTATGAATTTCGTTTGTAATCCGTGTTGAGATTTTTTCAAGAATGGAAAATGGAATTTTGGAAAAGTTTGCCGTCATCGCGTCTCGCGATTCCACAATTCTGACGACTACCGGATATTTATAACTTCTTTTGTCTCCTTGAATACCGACGCTTTTTATTGGTAATAAGACGGCAAAACTCATCCAAATATCTTTCCAGAGCTCTGTTTTTCTTAATTCTTCTTCAATGATTTTTCCGGCTTGTCGAACAATTTTTACGCGCTCTGGTGTTATCTCGCCAATAATCCGTACCGCCAAGCCCGGGCCGGGGAAAACCTGTCGTGTGGTTATTTTTTTCGGCAAGCCGAGTTCGCTGGCAATTTTTCTTACTTCGTCCTTATACAAATCTTTGAGTGGCTCGTATAATTTCATTTGCAGGTTTTTGGGTAGCCCACCAACATTATGGTGAGATTTTATTTTTGAGGAATGCTTGGTCAAGCCACTCTCAATCCTGTCCGAGTAAATAGTTCCTTGAATAAGAAAAGTCGCCAGCTCTTTTTTCGCAATAGCATAAAAGATATCAGCAAAAAGTTTTCCAATAATTTTCCTCTTTTGCTCCGGTGAGCTAACCTCTTTTAGCGCATGGAAAAATTGTTTTTCTGCTCTGATAATCTTGAGATTTAGTTTTTTCTTTCGAAAAGCGCTTTCTATGAATTTTGTTTCTCCATCGCGCATTAAGCCGGTATCAACATATACGGCAACTAACTTTTTTCCGATTGCCTTTCCGACCAAAGCGGTGGCAACGGATGAATCAACGCCGCCCGAAAGCCCGATAATTGCTTTCTCGTTGCCGATAACATCTCGCGTCTCTTTAATCAGATTTTGAGCCACAATGGTTGATATCCACAACTTTTTGCATTTGCAAATATCAATGACAAACTTTCTTAGTATTCGATCGCCGTTCTCCGTGTGGCTTACTTCTGGATGAAATTGAACACCAAAGATTTTCAGTTTCTTATTTGCAAATGCGGCAATTTTTGAATGTTCGGTGCTTGCTACTGACACAAATGATTTTGGAAGCTGAACAACGACATCACGATGATTCATCCAAACATTTTTTGATTTTCCGAGATGCGCTAAAATTTCGCCTCCATTTTTAATATTCAGCTTCATCAATCCGTATTCGCCGGATTTTCCAGACACAACTTTGCCATGCATTAAATGAGCGATAAGTTGATGACCATAACAAATTCCCAAAACTGGTATAGACAAATTAAAAATCTCTTTGTCGAATCTTGGCGTGTCCTTTTCATACACAGAGCGTGCGCCGCCGGAAAGAATAATTCCTTTTATAGATTTATCGGCTAGTAGTGATTTCGCAGAAGTATTGAACGGCATTACTTCGGCGCGTACTCCAAAATCTCTGATTCTTCGTGAAATCAAATGACAATATTGGCCGCCAAAATCTAAAATCACGATTTTATCCATAATTATTCTGTCACAAAAGCCACTATATTGAAATTTCAAAGACATTAACAATCATTGTGGTGTTTATTGCACAATAGGTTTGTAAAAAATATTTTTACTATTCAATCGTAACGCGCGTGATGACAATCGGGCTTTTGGACCTGTCGTTTTGATCGGTTGGAGAATTTGCAATCGCATCCACAGTTTCAATGCCAGAAACAACTTTGCCAAAAATAGTATAATTATTTGGCAAAGGATAGTCCGTGTGCATAATGAAAAACTGACTTCCATTCGTATTTGGACCTGCGTTGGCCATTGCTACTACTCCGCGCTTGTATCCAGCTTGAAAACTTTTTGTCGCTGGATTTAATTCGTCAGCAAATTGATATCCTGGCCCGCCAGTGCCCCATCGATTTATCTGTGAATCATCTTTGGTAAGGGGATCCCCGCCTTGAATCATAAATCCTTTAATGACGCGATGAAATTTTATGCCATCGTAAAACTTTTCATTTGCAAGCTTAACAAAATTTTCTACTGTTTTAGGCGCGTCATCTTTATATAATTCAATCGTAATATTTCCACGATTTGTTTCAATTAATATTTGAGGAGCTTGTGACGACTCGGCGACAGACTTTTTTATGGGTTTTTCTTGTTCTATTGGAGCAACCGCAGAATTATTCGAATTTGTGTTTGCTCTGCCAGCCCAATAAAAATAGAGACCACCTATTATTACTACTGCAACTATAATTATAATTATTGTGTATGTATTCATATGAATATAATAATATCACGACATTGAACGCGCGACAATTCCTATTATCGCAATGCCGATAAAATTAAGAAAGAAAGACGTTGGAATAAACCAAGATGTTCGTACGCGTGAAAACCCAAGCATCATAATGCCAAGCTCGTCTGGCAGAGGGGAAGCAATAATCAATGCGCCAACAAGCGGAGTTAAATATCTAAAAATTTTTCTATGATAAATATGTAAAAGTCGCGCGCGATAATGAGTAAATTTTATCAAGTCTCGAACATCTTCAGTTATATCGTTTTTTACAAATTTAAAAAGAAATAGATCTCCTATGGTAGCTCCGCATGCGCCCAACAATGCTACTAAAGCAATCGAATTTGTTTGAGCGATTTCGCCAAGCGCTACAATAGCAAAAGATGTAGTAAATATCGAAGTAAAAAAGAGTCCTGCCACAAAGCTTCCCAACAGTTTTATACTCAAAGAAAACGATAAAATACTTTGTACTGCGCCTATGCGCACCAATATTAAAGCGAGCAATATGCTCATCATTACTACAGAGGCGTCTCTAATTAAATGATAGTGAACAGATCGATACGTTTTTAACACATATACATTATACAACATGTTTACGAAACAACAATTTAATTAATTCGGCAAGAATTATATTGAATATGCCGATTCCAAGAACTCCAATTAACCACAAAAATGGCAATGGCGTAGTTCCTAAAATTGCGTTAAGCCAAGGCACATAAATTGCGCATAATGTAAGCAACAAGCCCGCCACTATTCCGGTAGTCAAATAATGATTCGCAAATGGATTATATTGTACAATACTTTTATTTAAACTCCTTAAAGAAAAAGCAAGAAATAAAGTATAACTACTAAAACTTGCAAAAATAAATGTTCGCACGATTGCTTCGTCAAACTGTGCCATCAATAATAAATAATAAAGCACAAATAAAAACAGAGATGTTGTTGCGCTAATTCCTACAATCAAAAAACGCATTTTTTTGTCCAACAAGTTTTTATCAAATTTACGCGGATGTTTTCCCAAACCATCAACGCCTTGTTCAAAAGCGAACGCTAGAGCCGGGAAGCTGTCCGAAAAGAAATTAACAAAAAGAATTTGTAATGCGTTAATAGGTAGCGCAATGCCTGCAAACAATGATCCTCCAATTAAGAGTAATTCGTCTAAAGAATCCGAGATAAGATATACAACAACTTTTTGTATGTTGTCCAAAATGGTTCTTCCTTCTTCTATTGCGGCAACGATTGTTTCAAAATTATTATCTAAAATTATCAAGTCTGCCTGATTTTTTGCTACATCCGTGCCAGACCCAACGGCAATGCCAATATCTGCTGCCGCAAGGGCCGGAGCATCATTTATTCCGTCTCCGGTAACAGCAACAACGGCGCCTGTCTCTCGGCATAAATTTGTAAGTAAAAGCTTTTGCTCCGGCGTAACTCGAGCAAATACATTTGTATGCACAATCCGGCCTTTTAGCTCTTCGTTGCTAAGAAGCGCTATATCGTCTCCGGTGAGCACTTTTTCTTGTTCATTTGCCAGCCCAAGTTCTTTTGCAATTGAAAACGCCGTACCCTTGTGGTCTCCAGTTACTATTATAGTGCGAATACCCGCTTGTTGAATACGGAAAATAGCATCTTTTACAGTAGGACGTAAGGGGTCGCGAAAAGCAAGAAGTCCTTTAAATTGATGATTTTTAAATTGATGTTGCCATTCTTTTGTTTCTCGCTTTTGAAATGAAATTATTTTGTCGTGTCCGCCTGGCATCTCTTTCGAAATAACACCCAAAACACGTTCTCCGGCAAGCGCCCTTCTATTAATTTCTTCTAAAATTTTGTTGCGCAATATTTCTGAAGTGTTTGTAAAATTTAAAATAATTTCTGGAGCCCCGACAATCGCGAGTTTAGTTTCGAGATTGTTTTTAAATAAACTTACAGAAAATTTGTTTGTAGAATTAAACGGCACAAAATCAATGCGCTGATACTCTTTCTGAATTGAGTTAATTTTTAAACTACGATGTGCGGCGCCAAACACTAATGCAATTTCTATCGGTTTGCCGACAATCTTCCATTCTGCAAAGTCTGATTCAGGGTTTTCTATCAGCACATCCATATTCATTAAAGCGTCTTGCAAAATAACGTTTTTTGTGTCGCGCGATTCTTTTTGGCTTGCATCGAAGCATACTATGTCGGAAAGTTCCATTTTAGCTTGTGTCAATGTTCCCGTTTTATCGGTTAATATAATATCCGTGGAACCAAGTGTCTCTGCGGCAAGAAGCTTGCGAACAACGCCCTTTCTGCGCCCCAAGCGTTCTACTCCTACTGCCAAAATTACAGTAAGCGCGATAGGCAATCCTTCAGGTATTGCTGATACGGCCACGGCTATTGCAATCAAAAACATGTCAAACAAGGCGTGTCCTCTTAATAATCCAAAAACAAACATACCAACAACCATTATCCCAAGTATTATTCCGGCTTTTGAGACAAAACGACTCATTGATCGTTGTAGTGGCGTTTGTTCGTGTGCGCTTGTTTTTACCAATTTCGCTATTTTTCCAAACTCTGTATTGACGCCGGTAGAAATTACCAATATTTCTGCCATTCCATCTGTTGCTAATGTTCCGCTGAAAACCATATTTGTTCTGTCTCCGAGAGTCGCTGACGCAACAACATTGTCTATAGATTTATATACAGGCAAAGATTCTCCGGTTAATACGGATTCATCAACTAAAAAATTATTAGCAAATAAAATTCGCCCATCAGCAGAAATTCTATCTCCCTGACTAATACGTATAATGTCGCCAGGAACTAATTTTGCAGAATCAATTTCATATTCACGCCCGGAACGTCGTATTTTCGTGCGAGCTAGAATGTAGCTTTTAAGTAATTGCAGTACTCGCTCTGCCTTATTTTCTTGGTAAAAACCAAGCCACGCATTTACCAAGATTGCCGCAGTTATAACGCCGGTTTCCACCCATTCTCTTAAAAAAGCGGTTACGATTGCCGCTATTAATAAAATAAAAATTAGAGGAGATTTAAATTGGTTGAAAAACAAAATAATTTTTGCAAGTTTTTTGTCTTCTGGTATTTCGTTGAGTCCAAAAAAACGCAGTCGTGCCGCCGCTTCTTCTTCTGACAAGCCATCAAAAGAAGTTTTTAAAAAATTATATGATTCTTCAATACTCAAAGACCAAAATGGTTGAGCAATATCTTGCTCTGTCAAGCTTGTGGGGCGAGGCTTTTCTAAGTTTCTCATATATAATTATTGTAACACGCATTAAGTACAACCTATGTTTATATAATTGAAAGTATTTTTGTTTTGTCACGTGCTATTGACATTTTGGTTTAATAGGAGTATAATAGGAACGAGCGACGCTGAAATGGTGTCGCAGGCTTCAACATTGAAAGGAGGTGCCCCATGGGGCTCGGCAGTTGAGCTTGGGGAGAGCGCTTCGGTTAGTAATTTAGCTGTCTCTGTCTCTGACGAAAAAGAAACAAAACCGGAAAAACGGAAAAAATAGATTTGAGATTTGGGCTACGCATCGCGTAGCCCTCTAACTATATAAAGTGTTTGAGTAATTTAATTAAATTTTTTGGCTTGGTCCCACGCGAGATAAAATAGAGCGCGCATGGATGTTGCGATTTCCTTACTCTCAATAATAATTCCGTATGGACGTTCATGTAAAGCAGATAGCGCCACATTATCTCCGTAAATTGCCATATCAGAAGCAAGCTTGAAATGTTCAGGCGGCACATATCGCGATTCGCGAAGCATTTTTTCATCCGTGTCTTTTAAAATTGGCCCGCGCGATGTTGTATAAATTAATTTAGAATGAATACCGCGCCTTACTCTTCGTGGAGTATAGTCTTCCGGATGTGTTGGAAATATTCGAATTACATCATCAAGAGACGCGGCTGATTCCACCAACTTGTCGTTTGTTCGTAAAAATTCATCTTGTATTGTTTTTAATCCTTCAACTCCTTCAAAAAAACGAACTTTAGGACGAGAACCAACCCCAACAAATAATTTTTCTAAATCCGGGAGCGTTGTTTTGAGTGTCTTTTCTCGTTCTGATAATATACGTTTTTCTGTATCAATAATTTTTTTTAAATAGGCCGGATCTTCAACGCGAAAAAATGTTTTAGTGGCGCCTCCCTTTTTTGTGGCCTCCTTTTCAAAAGAGCTTACTAGCCCGATTTTCATTAATGTTTCAAGCTGAACATATGTTGTAGGGCGATTTACAGATGCTTTTTGAGCGACTTGTTGGGCTGTTGCACCTCCCAATTCCAAAAGCGTAACATACACGCGTGCTTCATTTTCTGACAGCCCAATTTTTTTTAATGAATCAATCATTGAGGCAATGTGCCAGTTGAATCATCCACTAATTTTAATGCCCATAACATATTTGTGGTTTTATCGCGAAAGAAAAGATACGAATCATCGTCAAAAATCACTGGATTAATAATATCTGAATTAGTTGGAATAACAATAATTTGCTGTCCTGTCGATGTATTTATTATTGTAATGTTATCAGTAAATGAAACTTTTCCTTGCCACCAAGCGTCGGGGTATGCTCCTGACGGAATAGATCTTGGCACTCCACAGTATATTATTTTCTGGTTTTTTTTGCCAAACACGCACTTTTCAGCAATTGTCGCGAATGGCAATTCCAATGTTTTACCAGACGCAAGTTCATATATTTTTGTTGGCTGTGGACGCTTGACAGTATTTACTGTGGAATATAGAACCTGCTTGCCGTCTGTGCTCCAAATCGCATCCAACCCAAGCCCTTGAACTATTTTTTTTAGCAAGCCGCCGCTTGTATTTAATGTATAAAGAAAACCTTCTGCGGCGTATGAAGATTTTGTCTTTAGCGCAATGATATTTTGAGCGGGCCATGAAATTTCAAAATTCGGAATTACATTGGTAGTAACTTTTTGAGTTTTTTTGAAATTTACATCAGTAATAAAAATATCACTAGATCCGTTTATATTGTTAATGTACGCCATTTGAGTTCCATTAGGAGAAAATGCGGTGTCAACAATTGAATTATCCAAAAAATGAGTCCGTGGAGTCGTGGTCCCGCGATATTCAACAAAAAATCTTTTTAAATTTTGTTCGTCGTCATAATACGCAATTACTGATTTATTGCCTTTCGGAGACCATGTGATTTTTGCGATTTGTTGTATGAGGAGATTTGAAATTCTAGTTTCCTGATCAATTGTATCTTTGGCACGAGAAAAGAGGTGTCCAAGATTTTTCGCCGTTATTTTGTGATATTGTGTTGTGGTGCCAAATGCGACAAGCGATGCCGTTGGATCTTGTCCCAATTGAAACAAAGTCCATTGTGGTACGCCACGAGGCCCTTGTGTCTTCAAAATTTCTTCTATAGTTTCTCCGCTCGTAGGCAATTGTTGAGTTGTTCCGGATGGCTGTTCTTGCCCGCCACCAGGAAAGATTCCTTTGAAAACCTCAACTGGCGACTTTGGCACTTCTTTAAAACCAAATAAAAGTATCGCGGTAATCAAAAGCACCAAAATTATCACTCCTACTATTATTATATTCCGTCTTGTAAATAAGTTGTTCATAGTTATGGCGTAATTGGGCAATTAAGTGGATTAGATCCAATATAGGATTTGCAAGTAAATAATGACGCTGGGGGACAATAACTTTCTGTTTGATAGCGGTTTGCCCTATTGTTATTCATACATTGAACCTCTGTTAGACTGGTTGTACATTGTCCTGTGCTTGCAACCCAGCATATGGTTGGTGCGCCTGGCGGAGGATTTTGGCTTTGAAGTGGTGCCGAGTTTTCACACTGATCTTGATATATATATCCTGTAACATGACGCGCATTACAGTCATCATAAGTAGATAATGTACAAGATCCTGGACCAATCACCCCTGTTGGAGTTTTGCACCACGCCTTTCCACTTGTCACACTTTGGTGTCCAGTATTACCGGCACACGCGCTACAATTTTCTACACTTGATCCTGTAGTACCAGCCGCATCATAAACACACATTCCAGATCCTGTCCCTAGTATTTGACATGTCGCCTGAAAAACAGAATTTCTTGGAGCAGGATTACTCTCAAGATTAATCCCCTCTATTTTAGAAATTGGCTCAATTCCAATATTCAATTTTACTAAATTTGGGCTTATTGTATAAAGTATCAAATATGATGTAAGCGCCAACACAAGCCCTATCATTGCTTGAGTCATACGGTCTTTCGCATCTTGTTTTGTACCCATTGCCTCTGAAAGCGCGTATTGAAATCCGCCAATCACTATTTGTACTACAGCGAACACGGCGGCCAATTGCAAAATAAAAGGAATCGCTCCGCTTAAATATTGACTAAATGTTGATACCGATTTTGCTTGTTTAGCTCCAAGCGGAGAAAGTATGTTGTATTGAATTCCTGCCGCAAAAGTAACAAAAAACCATATAGCAAATAATGTTGTTGTTACAGCTGTAATTATAAATATTTTATTAAATATTTTTTTCACTGTCTTGTTGCTCTTACCGATAATGACCCGGATACATTTTTATAAATTGCTTGCGGATCTTGTATTTTTAAAGAAAACGATGAAATTGAATTTGAATCCAATGGCGCGGTAAGTTCTAAAAGCCTCGGGTTTACTGGATTTTGTTTTATAACATTCGCGCTTGCTCTCCATGTGTATTGAGCGTGGCGAAGCGAATCATTACTCATAAAGTATGGTACAGCAAGTATAGAAATATTGTCTCCTCCTTTCATTTCAAATAATGTCTTAGCAAATTTGCCTATACCCGTCAGTGTATTAAAAGAATAAAAATTGATTTCCGGATAATATGATTTTAAGATCATTTTCTTTGTCGCCAAATTTGATCTGTCTATCGTGCTTGCGGTAAGAATAATTTCAACTTCTTGGTCTCGCGTGATATCCAAATCAACTGCTATTTTATTCCGTCCCCCGCCAGACTTATCTAATTCTTTTGCCTCATCCACCGTCCATTCATAAATAAGATTTTGAGGATTGGCTTCCACGCCATTCATATAAAGATGAGGTACCGCGTATATTTCCACTTTGCTTCCAGACACAGCAAGCGGAGCGCCTCTATATAATGGAGGGATAGATGTAAGAGGATGCACTATAAAATCAATATCATTAATTCTAATTACTGTATAACCTTCAAAAAGTCCTCCTGTGTTTGATGTTGCGCTTACACGAATATTCATAGCGGAACCGATTGGGCCAGCTTGGAATGTCTGTTCTGTTTTGCCTACTCCGGATGACATTAATTTATCATTAAGATACCACTTAAAGTTGCCTCGCACAGTATCAAATTCCAATGATGTAGCGCTTACGGTAAATTGTTGCCCGGGCGCAGGCGACCTTGTAGATATTTTCATATCCAATCGTCCTGCCGCTGACACTGAAAACATCCCAAAACTAAAAAATAACACAACAAAGAAACCTATTGCCCTATTCTGTTTTTTATCCTTGTGTTTCATTTTGTTTTTCTTTTTCTTGTTGATCCTTTTTAATTTCTTCTTCCTCTGCTTTTTTTAACCTTTCTTCCTGTTGTCTAATCCTTTCTTCAGACTCTTTTTTATTTTTTTCTTCTTTTCTTTTGTCTTCTCTTTCTTTGTCATCCTTTCTTTTTGCCATAACCCCAACAGCTTTTTGTGCTAATGGCGAATTTTCCAACATCCCCTCCATTCTATCATTAATAATTGTCCCTATCACAAATGCCGTCCATGCCGGTAATGCGCTCAAAAATGGTACAAACTCTATTCCTGTCGCCGCTCCGAACATCATCATTGTTCTTTTTCCTTTTGCGTCAGACCAAGAAATCCCCGACATCTTGAGCCAAATATAAGATCCTAAAACAGCACATATCCATACAATCCAATATATTGGCACTGTAATTATAAAAATATTAAGCAAAATCGAGATACCATCCACAATCAAAGCAACAATAATCATTAGAAGTCCGACTATACTGCTGATTTTATATTTTTTGCTTTCATCTTCATTTTTTGGCATCCAGTCAGGATTTTCAGAAGCATCTTGCATTTCTTGCTGTTCTTCGTTGCCTCTTTGCCGCTCCGCGTCTTCATTTCTCGCTCTTTGCAACTCTGCCGCGTATTTATTTTCATTATCCATGCCAAATTTTATGTTAAACTCCTATATTTATTATATCCCAAAACCGCAAAACTGCGTTATGAGTAAAACTCTACGGAGCGCGACGGCGCGCCACCCATTTGGGCGAGCCTCGCCAAGGGCGGGAGTACAGCAAATTTTTAGTAAAAAATTATGCGTGTTTTGCGAATAATGACAGTTTTGTGGTTTGTAATTCATAAAAATTATTTTATCAATTCTTCTTTTGCTTTTTTAATGGCTAACAACTGCGCCGGATCGGATGTAATGATTTGATCTTCCGTATAGGATGCCAGTACTTTTATGGCCACGTGTTTTAGTCCGGCAAAGAAAAGGCCTTCGCCGACATTGGCTTCAAGAAGAAGCG